>JAGREQ010000279.1 GCA_020446465.1 Novosphingobium sp.
ATAGCGTGCCGAGCCAAGCGTCTCGCGCGACCAGCCCAGATTGGCCGAGTAAAGCCGGATCAGGCTGTCCAGCGAATTGACCACGAAGACCACGCCGACGCAGATCATGAAAAAGTTCAGCCAGCCCGGAATCACGATCTGGTTCTGGTGATAGACGAACAGCACGCAGAACCACAGCCCCAGCGGGATCGCCGGCAGGATCACCATTGCCCCCGCCAATTGCCAGGTCCGCAAGCCGCCGACATAGCGGGCGACGAACTGGCCGATCATCAGGCTCCAGGCGAACCACCAGAACAGGTAGAATTCGTGATAGGCGGCGATGGGCACGGCAAAGCGCGGCAGATGCCGGAAATAGTCCAGGATCAGGCCGATATTGGCAAAGAACGCGCCGATGCCGATACCGGAATAGGCAAAGGCCACCACCGCCAGCGTGGTAAATGCCAGCATCCCAAACCCATAGGTCGAGACGATCGCCAGCCATTTCATGATGGCGAAATTGCCGCTTGAGACCACCGAAAAGGCGATCACCGCCAGCACCAGCGCCCAGATCCCCCATTGCGGCAGATTGGGCGCATAGCTGGGCAGGTTCACCATGAACAGATAGCAGGTGAACGAGCATGTCGCGATGATGGTCAGGTTATAGACCAGCTTGACCGCCGGGATTTCAAAGATGCGCAGATGCGGCTCAAGCGCGACGAAATAGAAGGTGGTGACGAAATACATCAGCCAGACCAGCGGGCCCCACATGCCGAATTCGATCGCAAGGGCATTGGTAAAGCCAAAGGCCGCGTCGCTTTCATAGACCGGAAATTCGGTCAGCGGCAGCATCACCAGCCCCATATCCAGCCCGGCGGTGAACAACAGCGCCACCAGCGTCAGCACGCCGACCGGCTGCTCGCCGGTGCAGCGCAGCATCGGCCAGCGGATCAGCACGAACAGCGCACAGGCAAGAACGCTGAGATAGGCGACAGAAATGATAAGCGTCATGGCAATCCTCGGAACGGAAATGTCGCGCAGGCATGTGTCGTGTATCGGGCCGCAATCCGCTGGCCGTCAGGCATCCGCGGTCGCGGCGAAATGGCCGCATCTTCACCGGCAGGTTGGCCCAGCCTGACCGATCGGCCGCAAAATGCAAGGATTTCGGACTGGCGGCCATTGGCAGAAGACCGCCCCACTATGAGATGGGTGTCGCGGATCGCGGTGGCGGGCGCAGTCTGAAAGTCCTTTGCCCGCAGCCAGCAATTTTACAGAGGGCATTAATCCCGCACCTTTGTACTATTGCAATATGCTCATCCGCAAGTAATCTTTTTTGAAACGCACTCGCCCGTTGTTTCAAGGAGATTAAAGAATGTTACGATTTCTGGTCGTGATAGCCGTGATGGTCCTGCTGCCCTTTTCAGCCTCGGCACAGCAGAGCGGTCCCGCACCGGCTGAGCCCCCTGCTGCAGCAATTGCACCTCCGTCAGCCTTCGCGACAGCGGCCCAAATTGAGGCGAGCAAGAACGAGATTCTCGCGCTTGTCGAGGCGAAATACGCGGCCCGACTGGACGCGATGGCCATGGATCGCGCCAGCTTTGACAATTTGATCCTCGCTGTAAAATGGCTTGGAGCACTTGGCACGTTCGCATTGATCGGTTTTGGATGGCTGATCGGACGCAACCTCAATGAAATAAAGGAGGCCACGAAAAATCAGGCCCGCTCCCTATTCGACGATGAAATGCGAAAGGCTGCGGAGGAGACAGGCAGCCTGAGATCATTGTTCGACGAGGTGAAACGGATCGAAGATGAACTGCTGCGCCTTAGGACCGAGCTCTCGGGATATAGTGAACTGGCAGATGTCGCGCGTTCGGCAACGGGCTTTGACCCGCTTGTTCAGTACAAGGCGCTGGACAGCGAGATTGACAAACGTCGAAGCAAGACGTTGCTGCTTGCACATGGTGATTTATCCATAAAAATCAAAGATACAGTTGCGGATCCAGATTTCCGACAGCGGGCGGCCGTGATTTTTGAAAAACTGATCTCGACCGCGAAGGAAGGACATGAAAAAGGCAACCTGACCATCGATGTAAATACTCTGCTCAACGCTTCGAAAAATGCTTCGGCGGCGGATATGCCTTCCGTGGCACTGGGGTTCCTTGAAATTGCCTCTGCTGTCAGCAAAGGGACCAAGCCGGAAATCGAGGCGTCGCTTGTTCGGCAGAGAATAACCATGTCGTCATATCACACCGATGCACAATCGGGTGGTAACGAACAAGCCTGGGCCGACCTTGCCAAAGCCTTGGCCGCGACCACCGGGTTTGATTTGCATCTTGTGGTCTCCGAAGCTTTCAACCTTGGGCTTCATTTTGCTAATCCACCGAAGATGGCCGCGTTCATATACGACAATCTTCCAACTGACCTGAAGAACGTGTCCTATGCGCAGATCATTCGGGCAAGGCTTCTGTTGATGGGTGGGCAGACCGATGCCGACTGGGCTCTGGGGCGCAAACTTTTAAATGACGCTCTGATTTCACTCAAGAAGGAGTCATCGAGCTTAAATTGGTTCAAGCACGCAGCCGAAGACATCGCCAAGCTGCTGTCTGAGGATCCTACCCTGCTTTCCGACATGAAGGACAACATGAAGGCGGTCTTTGGTGACACGCGCAAGCCAAGACAATTCATCGCGCGGTTCGGGCGCTCAACGGCAGAGCGGTTTGCGGTGATGGATTTGTTGGACGAATTCGTCGATGTGGAAGCGACGCAGATCGGAGAACTGCCGCCAGAGCTTCTCGAAATGCTCATGAGAGCTGCAGAAAATAGCGACCCGCCATCAGGATCGGACGATGACAAGACACGATCCGCTGATCCAGACTGAGCACCCAAAAGCTGACCAGGCACCTCATCTGGAACAGCCGCCACGGAGGATGCAATCCGCCAACCCCACAAAAAAGGCCCGGCGCAATGCCGGGCCTTTTCGGTTTCATCGCCCGGAAGCGATCACTCCTCGGAGCCGGCCTCGACCACGACTTCCTCGGGCGCGATCAGCGCGGCAGCGGCAGCGGCCTCGGCGCGGCGGGCCTCGATCACCTCATTGTCGCGGTCCGCCGCAATGCGGCGCACGCGGGCAGTGGCGCCGCCGGTCCCGGCCGGGATCAGACGGCCGACGATGACGTTCTCCTTCAGGCCGACCAGCTTGTCGCGCTTGCCCTGAACGGCAGCCTCGGTCAGCACGCGGGTCGTTTCCTGGAACGATGCGGCCGAGATG
>JAGREQ010000280.1 GCA_020446465.1 Novosphingobium sp.
AGCCTTCGAGCGCTTCGGTATCTGTAACTGGCAGGTATTTCACGCGTCCGCTTTCATAAAGCCAACTGTGTTCAGGGCCAATGCCGGGATAATCCAGCCCGGCGCTGATCGAGTGGGCTTCGGCAATCTGGCCGTCCTCATCCTGCAAGAGATACGTCTTGTTCCCGTGGAGAATGCCGGGGCTGCCGCCTGTCAGGCTGGCTGCGTGCTGGCCGGTTTCCAGGCCATGTCCTGCGGCCTCGATCCCGATCATGTCGACGGACGGGTCATCAAGGAACGGGTGGAACAGGCCGATTGCGTTCGATCCGCCACCAACCGCTGCCACAAGCGCATCTGGCAATCTGCCTGTACGGGCCAGCATCTGTTCGCGCGCTTCGCGGCCAATAATGCTTTGAAAATCGCGAACAAGTTCGGGGTAAGGATGTGGGCCAGCGGCTGTGCCGATGATGTAGAAGGTATCTTCGACATTCGCCACCCAGTCGCGCAAGGCTTCGTTCATCGCGTCTTTCAGCGTTTTCGCGCCGGATTCCACGGGCACGACTTCGGCCCCCAGCAGCCTCATGCGAAACACGTTGGGCTTTTGCCGTTCGACGTCGGTTGATCCCATGTAAATGACGCAAGGAATGCCGAACCGGGCGCAAACCGTTGCTGTGGCAACGCCATGCTGGCCTGCGCCTGTTTCCGCGATAATCCGCGTTTTGCCCATGCGGATCGCCAGCAGAATCTGGCCGATGCAGTTGTTGATCTTGTGCGCGCCGGTGTGATTGAGTTCCTCACGCTTGAACCAGATTTGCGCGCCGCCCAGTTCTTCGGTCAGACGTTCTGCAAAATAAAGCGGGCTGGGGCGCCCGACAAAATGTTCAAGCAGATCGTCAAACTGTTCCTGAAAGGCAGGGTCCAGCTTGGCCGCGCGATATTCGCGTTCCAGTTCCAGGATAAGCGGCATCAGCGTTTCGGCCACATAGCGACCGCCAAACTGCCCGAAATGGCCGCGTTCGTCTGGTTGGTTACGGAATGAGTTTTGGGTTGTCGTCATCTTCGGCTTTTCAACTTTTGCGGGCCGCTTGGCAGAAGGCGGCGATCTTGTCGATATCCTTGACGCCCGGCGCGCTTTCCACGCCCGACGACGTATCGACGAGCGGAGCGTGGGTGATCCGCAGGGCATCGCCAATGTTGGATGGGTTGAGGCCCCCTGCAAGGCCCCAGCCGGACAGGTTGCGATAGCCGGTCAGCAATGACCAGTCGAACGCCAGACCCATGCCACCCGGCAAGCTGCCTTTGGGTGTTTTTGCATCGAACAGGATCAGGTCTGCGATACCGCGATAGGCAGCGGCGCGTTCCACATCCGCAGCGCATGAAATGGGCACGGCTTTCCAGACTGGCAGGCCAAAGCGCGCCTTGACCTGCGCCGTTCTTTCAGGCGATTCGGAGCCGTGCAACTGGATGGCATCGAGTTGTGCAGCTTCGGTTCCTGCGCACAGATCCTTATCGTCCGGATTGACGAACAGACCCACCTTGCCGATTCGATCACCGGCGCGGCCTGCCAGTTCGGCAGCCTGCCCTGGCGTCAGATAACGCGGGGAGGGCGGATAGAACACGAAGCCGCAATAATCGGCACGCGCCGCAATCGACGCGTCTAGTGCATCGGCCGTCGATATGCCGCAAATCTTGATCAGGGGGGCTGGCATTGTGCTGCGTTAGGCCAATGTGGAGCGCAGGTGAAGGCTCAGAGTGTGGCCTCGATCTCGCGGGCGGCCAGCACGGGGTCTTCGGCGCGCGTAATTGGCCGACCAACGACCAGCACACTCGCGCCATCATCGCGGGCCTGCCGCGGTGTGACGACACGTTTCTGGTCGCCTGTGGGCTTGCCATTACCGGGGCGCAGGCCGGGAACCACGAAGAAGCCGCTTTTCCATTGTTTGTGGACGCCTGCAACTTCATGACCAGAACAGACAATCCCATCAAGACCAGCCTTTTCGGCGAGTTCGGCAAGCCGCATGACCTGATCGTGCGCGGTGCCTGAAATGCCGGTGCTGGCCATATCGCCTTCATCAAGGCTGGTCAGCATCGTAACGGCAACGACTTTGGTATGTTCGCTCGCTGCGGCCTTGGCATCTTCCAGCATGGCCTGCCCGCCGCTTGCGTGGACAGTCACGATTGCCGGCTCAAGGACGTGGATCGCCTGCATCGCGCCGGCAACCGTATTGGGGATGTCGTGCAATTTCAGGTCGAGGAAGATGGGCAGCCCGACATGCGCGATTTCATGGACGCCATGGTGGCCATGCGCGCAAAAGAACTCCAGACCGAGTTTCAGCCCGCCAACATGCGCCTTGACCTTGTTGGCAAGCGCTATGGCTGCATCAAGCTGCGGCAGATCCATAGCGAGGTAAACGGGGTTGCTCATGCTTTGCTTTCAGTTCCGGGTTCTGAATCTTCGGCAGATTCGGAAGGGGCGGATTGTGCAGCCTCAATGGCAGCCGCCGCCTGTGCTTCTTCCGATGCACGCGCCAGGCTTGCCGCAGCACTGCGCGCTGCACTTTCCAATCCGTTGATACGGCGGTTAAGCTGCCATGTGCGGCCACGATGGATCAGCCACATCGGCACAAGGCCGAGAAGGAACGCCACGATAACGAGCGCCGGCGTCTTTGTTTCGAGTATCAGGCCTTCCCAGACCTTTACCTCCACAGGGCGCCAGTTGTTGGCTGTGAAGACCAGCAGGATAGCAAATATCACGATCCAGATGACCGCCCGGATGATTTGCATTGTTGTGTCCTCCTCGTAACTCGCGCCGGCTTGATGCCGCGTCAGCTCGCGATACTAGGCTGCCTGACCGGGCAAGGGAAGTCTTGGCCGTTACAGATCAGCCAAACACGCGGGCGAAGATGTGATCGACCTGCGCGAAGTGATAATCGAGGTCGAAGCGCGCTTCCAGTTCAGCATCTGACAGGGCGGCAGAAACTTCTTCATCCTGTTTGAGAAGATCGAGCAACGACAGCGCACCGTCGGATTCCCACACTTTCATGGCATTGCGCTGGACGAGGCGATAGGCATCCTCACGGCTGACCCCGGCCTGTGTCAGGGCCAGCAGCACGCGTTGGGAGTGGATCAGCCCGCCCATCCGGTCGAGGTTTTTCTGCATCCGTTCAGGATAAATGAGCAGCTTGTCGACCACCCCTGTCAGCCGGGCGAGCGAGAAGTCGAGAGCGATGGTCGCATCGGGGCCGATATAGCGTTCCACAGAA
>JAGREQ010000281.1 GCA_020446465.1 Novosphingobium sp.
CCGGTCCCGCCAAGGGCGCGATCCAGCAGGCTGAGAACCGGGCGTGCGTCGAGAATTATGAGAGACGGCGCTTCACAGGCCCCCAGACGTATTGCGCTGTATGATGCGAGCGCACCGTCTGTCGCGGACACTTGTGACGCGTCACATGCGCGCACCCCGTCGAGGCTGACCGAAACTTTGCCGGGCGCATAAATGTGCGATAATCTTCCTGCCAGTTCAGGCGCAAGTTTTTGTGCAAACTGCGTCAGCGGGGTCGTTGGGTCAGCGCCTTGACTGGTTGCAGAAAACAGCTCTGGCGCGTGGTTTGCCACGGGGCGTTCGGCAATAAAGGTTGCGTGCTGTTCCATGGGCTTACTGAACGATGAAAGACCGGAAATAGACCGCATCGACGCCGCCAAAGCCTTCGCGTTTGGTCAGTTCGGTGTTGATGGCTTTGGTCAGACGGGTTTGCAGGCGGGTCTTGCCGTCAACGGAATAGATGTCTGCTTCGGGGGTATCGGCCAGCGTGGTGAGGATGGCCGAGCGGATTGCCAGTTCATGTTTCTTCAGCCAGATCAGCACGCGCCCATCGCGCTGCGTTGATGCGGCGAGGCTGATCTGCACCAGCCCGTCGGAGTTCTTGAGGTTGGAGGTAAAATCTTCGGCAAAGCTGTAATAGACCGTGCGGTATTCGCTGCCCCCATCGCCATAGACATTGGCTTCGCCTGCGCCTTCCTTTTCCGACGACGGCGGTGCGAAAGGGTCTTCTTCGCCCTTGCGGATAAGTTTGGGGCTGTTGTCTTCCTTTTCCTCGCCGTGCGAGCCGATCAGGCCCGCCTGCATGGCGCCAAAAACACCGCCACCGCCTGCACCAAGCAGGCCCAGCGCGGCCAGCGCCTTGACCATCATGCCTTTACCGCCCTTTTTTGGCGCGGCTTCGGTTTTCTTGTTGTCCTTGCTCATTGTCTGGTTTCCTGTTCAGAAAGGGTCGCGCCGATCAGGCATAGATGCCGTTTGCGCGGGTCTGGCCGGTGCTGGATTGCCTGGCGTTTTCGCTTGTGATTTCGGCTTGCGCGTCATCTGCATGGCCGCGTGGGGAACTGCCGCCAGCCTCTGTTGACCGGGGTTGTGCGTGGTCATCCGATTGCCGCTGGTCCGCAGAACCTGATGATTGCGATTGTCCGTGCGACTGGTTGAAAGACTGTTGTTCCTGTCGCGCATTGTGGTGGTGGGCCGTATCGCCCAGACCTGCCTGTGCCGCCGCGCTGGCTGCCTGTACGGCTGGCGCAAAGCCGGGATCAGCGCTGTTCATGCTGACCGAAAGCCGCATCTCGTCTGCACGAAACCGCAGATTGACCAGCCCGAAATCATCATGGCGCAAGGCTGTGCGAACAACATGCGGCATTGCCGTTTCGCGGGCTTCGGCCAATTTTCCGACGAGCGATTCAAAATCCTGCGGACCATCTATGTCGCTGCGCGGCTGACTGGTGGTGCTGGTTATGCCAATCTCTGTCACCAGCGGGCGTGATTGATTGCTGATGGCTGAGGTGGTGGAGTCCATTGGCCCCGCTGGCAGTGCAGCGGCGGGGAGGGGTGTTGGCCCCTCGCTCGCAGATTTTGAAGCGCTGGGTTTGCTGGCTGGCGTTTCTGGTGTGTCAGTGGAGTTGGCTTCAGGCTCGATGTCCCCTCGCGCCGCGCTATTCGCACGTGTGCGGGACGTGGCGACCAAGGCTGCCCCTTGCGCCTGTTCGGGGAGGTTTGGCGTCGCGGGAATTGCTCTGGCAGCAATCGCTTCATTCGTATCTGCCTGCATCCGTGGCGTTGCAGGTTCCGCGCCACGCGGGTTGTTCGCTGCGCGCGCGCCTTTCAGCGGCTGGGCATCGCCTGTATCGACAAGTTTCACGCGAAGGGATGCGATGGCTGCGACAAGTTCACGACCAGGCTGCCCATTTGCACTTGCCACTCCGATGCCGTGTTCGTGTTGTTGACTGTTGCTCCGGTGGGGCTCGCCAGTGCTCCGGACGGACTTTGGCAACGTGTGAAGGGGCCTGCTGGCAAGATTATCGGTTAGAGCAATTGTGCCGGTTGTTGCATCTGCGGTTTGTTGCGGCTCTTCATCCTGCAAATCGTCCGGCAAGGTATTGCCGCTTTTGCCGGACCGGCCATGCTTTGCCGCCTCATCAATGTGGACATTACTTGCCGGGTCTGCACCTGCATTTTTCGCACGGCGATCATCCGCCTGATGGCGCCTGCGTTCCATAACTTCTGAAAAACGGCTGTTTTGCGATGTTCTGGCCGACAAAATACTGGGTGGTGATGCAGATGCAGCCGATAGGGCAGACGATGCAGGCGGAACTGAAAACATAAAATACGGATCCTGAAAGGCTCTTGCGAGCAGGCTTCATCCGTATTTATTCAAGACCCGTGCCAGTTCTGCGCCGTTCGCTGGAAAAGTGTCTTTGTCCGCGCTTTTCCAGTGCCTGTTCTGCCAGCCGGGCGCGATCATCCACAGCAGCGCGGCGGCGTTCTGCTCTCGCCAGATCGGCCTGTTTTGTATCGGCATGGACCTTGGCGTGATCTGCATCGCGGGTCGTTGTGGTGCTCATATCCAGAAGCGCGCTTGCAAAGGTGCTGATACGTTGCAGACTGGCACCGTCCATCGGTCCGGGCTTGATGCGATAGCCCGTGGCCAGACGGTCGGTATGGGCGGATAAGTGCAGCAACCGGGCAAGCGTATCTTCAGCCTGCGCAGCTTCGAGAGCAGCCGATTGTTTGGCAATCGCTCTGATCCGCTCCAGCCGTTGCAAGCGGCGCAACTTTGCCTTTGCAGCTTTCACTATGCGGCATCCTGCCCGGCCAGCAGGGCACCAAGCTGCGCCACGGAATGATCGAGATCGACCAGTTCACCCGTCTGCTGGCACAAGAAGGCGCTTAGATGATCATGCATGGCAATCGCGCGGTCGAGTTGCGGATCGGCTCCGGCGCGATAGGCCCCCATCAGCACGAGGTCGCGGTTTTCCTCATAACTGGCGACCAGTGCGCGGAATGCACGGGCATTCGCCTGATGGTCGGGGGCGACGATATCGGCCATCACCCGGCTGAGCGATGCAGCGATATCCACTGCGGGATATTGCCCGCGCTGTGCCAGTTCGCGCGAAAGCACGATATGCCCGTCCAGAATGGAACGCGCCGTATCAACGACCGGGTCGTCCT
>JAGREQ010000282.1 GCA_020446465.1 Novosphingobium sp.
GCAAGACCGGTGGCCGCGGCCAGAAGGGCCAAAAGAGCCGTTCGGGCGTAGCCGTGAAGGGCTTCGAGGGCGGTCAGATGCCGCTCCACATGCGTATTCCGAAACGCGGTTTCAACAATCCGTTTGCCAAGGATTATGCGGAAGTGAACCTGGGCATGATTCAGAAGTTCATCGACGCAAAGAAACTCGATGCAGCAAACGTCATCGATCACGCTGCGCTGCAGGCAGCGGGCCTTGCCCGTGGTGGCAAGGATGGTGTGCGTCTTCTCGCCAAGGGTGAATTGAAGGCGAAAGCCAGCTTCAAGGTGGCTGGCGCCAGCAAGGCCGCAGTGGCAGCAGTCGAAAAGGCTGGCGGTTCGGTCGAAGTGACCGTTGCGCCCAAGGCTGAATCGGCTGAATAAATCCCCGACGTTGTGGGGCGGGGTGTTTGCATTGCCGCCTCATCACGATATGGGGCACGCACATGAACGGGTGAAGGCAGTCGCTCCCCGGCTGCCAACCCTGCAAGGCTGGTCTTAATTCGATGGCATCACGCGCAGACAACCTCGCGAGCAATTTGAGCCTCGCCAACTTTTCCAAGGCGACCGAGCTTAAAAAACGCATCTGGTTTACGCTGGGCGCGCTTATTGTATTCCGGTTCCTCAGCTTCGTGCCGCTGCCCGGCGTCAATCCGCTGATCCTCCAGTCTCTCTACGAGCAGACACGCGGTGGCATACTCGACCTTTTCAACACGTTTTCAGGCGGCAGCCTTGAACGTATGAGCCTCATCGCTCTGGGTGTGATGCCATACATCACGGCTTCGATTGTCGTTCAGCTTGCTGCATCGCTGCATCCCTCGCTGATTGCCTTGAAGAAGGAAGGTGAGAGCGGTCGCAAGAAGATCACCAAGTATACCCGTTACGGCACTGTGTTCCTGACGATCATTCAGGGCTGGTTCCTGGCCTCCGGGCTGGAAGCCTACGGCGCGCAAAGCGGGTTGCAGGCAGTGGTCCAGCCGGGTGTGATGTTCCGCGTTGGGGCGGTGATCAGCCTGGTCGGTGGAACCATGTTCCTTCTCTGGCTGGGTGAGCAGATCACGAGCCGAGGTATCGGGAACGGTGTGTCGCTTATCATCATGGCGGGCATTGTCGCCCAGTTCCCGACATTCGTGGCGAACCTGTTCGAAGGCGGCCGGTCCGGCTCCATCAGTGCCTTTGTCATTATTGCGCTGGTGCTGATGTTCGTTGGCCTTATCCTTTTCATCGCGTTCATGGAACGTGCCCAGCGTCGTGTGCTGATCCAGTACCCCAAGCGGGCCAATCAGCGCGGGATGATGCAGGCGGATCGCAGCCACTTGCCGCTCAAAATCAATACAGCGGGCGTTATTCCGCCGATTTTTGCCAGTTCGCTGTTGCTGCTTCCGCTTACTATCACGCAGTTTGCCGGCAACTCTGTCAGCCCTGACAGCGCGATGGGCGGTTTCATCGTGTCGTTGAACCAGTATTTGCAACACGGGCAGCCGATTTATCTGTCGTTGTATGCAGCAGGCATCATCTTCTTTACATTCTTCTATACCGCCGTTGTGTTCAATCCGGAGGAAACCTCGGAGAACCTCAAGAAGAACGGTGGTTTCATTCCCGGCATACGGCCAGGCAAGAACACGGCGACGTATCTGGATTATGTGCTGACGCGGATTACCGTGATCGGCGCGATCTATCTGACACTGGTTTGTGTGATCCCTGAATACATGATCGCACAGACCGGCGTTCGCCTCTTCCTCGGTGGCACGAGCCTGCTGATTGTGGTGAACGTAACTGTCGATACCATTACCCAGATACAGTCGCATCTCTTGGCACATCAATATGGCGACCTTATCAAGAAGGCGAAGCTGAAAGGCCGTCTGCGCTGACGCTGCGGTGAGTTAAGGGTTGAGGACAATGAATATAATCCTGCTTGGACCGCCGGGCGCGGGTAAGGGAACGCAGGCCCAGCGCCTTGTCGACAGGTTTGGAATGCGCCAGCTTTCCACGGGCGACATGTTGCGCGCCGCAGTCAAGGCGCAGACGCCGGTCGGCCTGCAGGCCAAGGCTGTCATGGAGCGGGGCGAGCTGGTTTCGGACGAGATCGTTTCCGCACTGATCGACGCTGAACTGTCAGCTATGGACGCGGATACCGGCGTGATTTTCGACGGTTATCCCCGCACGGCGGCGCAGGCGCAGTCGCTTGACGGGTTGCTTGCCAGCCACGGGCGCAAGCTGCAGCATGTGATCGAACTCGACGTGGACGAGGATGCGCTCGTCGAACGTATCACCGGGCGGTTTACGTGCGCCAAGTGCGGGAAGGGCTATCACGATACGTTCGAACAGCCTGCGGTTGCTGGCGTATGCGACAAGTGTGGTTCAACCGAATTCAAACGCCGCCCTGACGATAACGAGGAAACCGTGCGGACGCGCATGGCTGAATATCGCGCAAAGACCCAGCCGATTCTCCCGATTTATGAAGAACGGGGCATCGTCACACGGGTCGATGGCATGGCGGACATGGATAGCGTGACCAGCGCGATTGAGTCTGTCCTCAACGGGTGAACAGACACCGGGCCGTGAGGTTGGGTGTTCGAGTTTTGACGCCGGGCATCAGATAGGCTATTCTGCCCTTCGTTTATGAAGGCAGGAATAATTTCCGGCCCCGGCGGCACTCGCAGTGCGTCGCCTGTTGACGCCGTCTGCGAATCATTCTAAGCGGCATTCCATTCGACAAACGCGGATTGGTCCGGCAGGCGGCAGCTTCGGTGCGTCATCCGGGCTTTTTGCCATTCCGGCATGGGCGGCTGTCGAATTTTTAAAGCGTTGAGATGGGGTGTCGCCCGCCAGGAACTGGTTTGCGTAAATCCCCGTGGAGCATGGAGAAGTAAGTGGCTCGTATTGCCGGGGTCAATATCCCCACCAACAAGCGCGTTATTATCGCGCTCACCTACATTCACGGAATCGGTGCAACAACTGCCAAGAAGATTGCGGACAAGCTGGGGATTGATCATGCCCGTCGTGTTCACGATCTGAGCGATGCTGAAGTTTTGCAGATTCGCGAAACGATTGATGCCGACTATTCCGTCGAAGGTGATCTTCGTCGTGATACGGCGATGAATATCAAGCGTCTGATGGACCTCAAATGCTATCGTGGGCTGCGTCATCGTAACGGTTTGCCCGTTCGCGGTCA
>JAGREQ010000283.1 GCA_020446465.1 Novosphingobium sp.
CGGGGCGTCAGGGCGATCCGGGACTTTCGCGGTTCTACCTGTGCCTTGAAGACGACTTGCTGCGTATTTTCGGGCCGGATACGCTTTTTGCCCGGATGATGAACTCCAACCTTGCCGATGGGGAGGCCATCGGTTCGCGCTGGCTGTCAAAGGCTATCGAAACAGCGCAGAAAAAGGTTGAAGCGCGCAACTATGACATCCGCAAGCAAGTCGTCGAATACGACGACGTGATGAATGACCAGCGCAAGGTTATTTACGAACAACGCGCCGAAATCATGGATTCCGAAACCGTTGACGATGTGGTTGTTGCGATGCGTCAGGACACCGTCAATACGCTCGTTGCAGATGCCTGCCCGCCAGGTTCCTACCCGGAACAGTGGGATATTGCGGGCCTGAAGGAACGGGTGAACGACGTCCTTGGATTGCAGCCTCCGCTGGAAACCTGGATGGAAGAAGACACGCTCGAACCCGAAATCATCGATGAGCGGATCGCTGCGCTTGCCGATGAAAAGATGGAGCGCAAACTGGCGGAAGGTGATCCGTCAGTGTGGCGGCAGGTGGAAAAGAGCGTCCTGCTCGATCGGATGGACCATCACTGGAAAGAACACCTCGCCACTCTCGATGCATTGCGGCAGGTCGTCTTCCTGCGCGCTTACGCGCAAAAGCAGCCAATCAACGAATACAAGCGGGAAGCGTTCAGCCTGTTTGAACGGATGTTGGAAGTCATCCGGGAGGATGTCACGCGCATTCTGCTCAACAGTGAATTGCAGTTCCAGCAACCTGAACCGGTCGATCTGCCCGAATTGCCCGACTTCCTGACGGGGCACATCGACCCGTTCACGGGTGAGAACGATGCAGCAGGCGCCATGCCCGGTGCCGAAGCCATGCTTGGCTCTCTCGCAACAGCGGCACGCGCTGCCGCAGGACCGGGCGGGGCAGTGCGTGAAGACCCTTATGCCGACATGAACGTATCGCGTAATGCGCCGTGCCCGTGCGGTTCCGGCAATAAATATAAGCATTGTCACGGGGCTGCCAGTTAAGGCGACCCTGCCTGAAACCGTTTAACGCATGGCCAGCGCGCGTTGGCGTGAAATGTCGTGCAATGGTCTGGCTGTCCATCTGCGTGCAATATTCGCGTGCCAAAAGAGTATGGCAATAAGGCGAGCCGGATGTGCGGTTTGCCGTTGAGAGCTAGAGATAATGGCGCAGTGTGGATCGACAGTATGTTTTTCGGGCCAGTTGAGCATTGATGATTCGTCGATGTTCGCGGTTGAGATATGCGATGTTTCCCTCACCCGATGCCGCATTTTGCAGGCAGCCGCGGGGTTGGCGAAAGGATCGCACCTTACTTTGTGGATTGGTGCAATCGGGCCGCTGAGCGCGACTGTGGCCGCCGATGACGAGCATACATTGTGTTTCAACGGCACGATTCATCCGGCCATCGTGGAACATTTTCAGCAAATGGTCTGAGGGTGCTTGCAAAACCTTTTCGTGGCCCATATAGGCCCGTGCGTCCGCTGCGGCGGATTGCTCCCCGATAGCTCAGCGGTAGAGCTCTCGACTGTTAATCGAGCGGCCGTTGGTTCGAATCCAACTCGGGGAGCCATTTTTCTTTTCATCGCTGTTCGCTAATGGCCAAAACAGGCATGAAAAACCCCTAAAAACCGTCACTTAGTTGTTTGTCACTGTCCGTTGACATTCGCCCCTATTCGTGTCATTTGTGTGGGACGGAATGAGGGAATATAAACTCACCCAACAATTCCGGTTTACGGAGGTGGCAATGGGCAAGTTGACGGCAGCCAAAGTGAAGGCGGTAATTGACCAGCCGGGGCGCTACAGCGACGGCGATGGATTGATTCTGTTTGTGCGCGCACCGGGGCAGGCGTCCTGGGTGGCTCGTGTGCAGCATAACGGCAAGCGCAGAGACTATGGGCTTGGCAGTGCAAAGCTGTTCAAGCTGGCTGAGGCGCGCGACAGGGCGTGGGAAGTGCGCCGCGCCCTTGTCGATGGCCGCGACCCCCGGACACTGTGGCAACAGCCCGCGCCACTGCTACGCACCTTCAAGGAGGCTGCTGAGGACTTTCTCGAAGCCCTTGGGGCGAAGGAACTGGGAGAGAGGCGGCTCAAGCAAGGCCGCTCGCAGCTTACCCGATATGCGTTCCCGTCGCTTGGCCGGTTGCAGGTTCAATCGCTCGATGCTGAGCGGATTGCCGAATGCCTTCGCCCGATATGGACCGCCAAGCCGGAAACCGCACGACAGGTTCGCAGCCTGATCGAACGAATCTTGCGATTTGCCCGGCCTGATGGCCCACAGTTTGCCGGAACGCTTGGCCCAGCAATATCTGATCGCCTGCCTAAGCAGCCCGCCAAGGGCAATCACAAGGCGTTGCCCTATCAGGAACTGCCTGCACTTATGGAGCGCTTGCAGGAAAAGACCGGCATGGGAGCGCTTGCCCTTCGCATGACAATCCTTTGCGCCAGCCGCAGCGGTGAAATTCGCGGCGCGACATGGGACGAGATTGATTTTGACCGCGGCGTGTGGACGATCCCCGGCGAGCGCATGAAGGCGGGCAAGCCGCATCGTGTCCCGCTAACCTCACAGGCGCTTGCCGTTCTTGAAGAGGCTGCAAAAATCCGGCGTTCGGATCATATATTCCCCAATGGCAAGGGCGTTGCCCTGTCTGACATGGCATTGACGAAAACACTGCGCGACATGGGCATGACCTGCACGGCGCATGGTTTCCGCTCCAGCTTCCGCGACTGGGCGGCAGAGCAAACGTCCGTTGCAGGCGAGATTGCCGAAGCTGCACTTGCCCATGCCGTGCCGAATGCCGTGGAAGCAGCCTACAAGCGCACAGACTTTTTCGACCGCCGCCGCGACCTGATGGACGCATGGGCACGCTATGCGACCGGCGGGGAAAGCGGTGAGGTTGTGCAGATGGTGGCGGCGTCGTGAGTGCACCGGAACTGTGGGAGCGATCTGGGGGAACTTGGATAAATTGCCAGCAGGCCCGAGAATTGCTGGATGCAAAGCTTGGAGAGGGCGTCGGTCTTAATGCGCTATTCCGTCGCCTACATCTGGATAAGGTCGGAGTAAGGGCCAACAACTGGGAATATTGGGCTGACGCACGCTCTCCAAGCCACATCGGCGTTCGTAGGGCAGCGTTA
>JAGREQ010000284.1 GCA_020446465.1 Novosphingobium sp.
CCGCACTGCTTTTCATCCGAAACCTGATTTTCGATCTGCAAGGCGCAGGCGCCGGCTTCGATCATCTTCTTGGCCAGCAGGTAAGTCGCTTCAGGGTTGCCGAAACCGGCGTCGATGTCCGCGATGATCGGAACGACGTGCGTTTCGTAGTTCTCGATCGCATGTTCGATGCGCTTGGCTTCGGTGGCGTTGCCAGCTTCGCGGGCAGCGTCCAGATCGCGGAACATCATGCCCAGTTCGCGGGCGTCAGCCTGCTTGAGGAAGGTGTAAAGTTCTTCAATCAAGGCCGGAACGGTTGTCTTTTCGTGCATCGACTGGTCGGGCAGCGGGCCGAAATCGCTCCGCAGCGCAGCGACCATCCAGCCCGAAAGGTAGAGGTATTTGCGCTTCGTAGTGCCGAAATGCTTCTTGATCGAGATCAGCTTCTGCTGACCGATAAAACCGTGCCAGCAGCCAAGCGACTGCGTGTAATTCACAGGATCCGCATCGTAGGCAGCCATGTCTTCACGCATGATCTTTGCGGTATATTTCGCAATGTCGAGGCCCGTGCGGAAGCGGTTCTGCAACTTCATGCGGGCAGCGGATTCTGCGTCAATGGCATTCCAGGGTGAACCCTGGCTGGAAATGGTCTGCGCCATCTGGTCGATTTCGGCCTGATAAGTCATGATTCGGTTTCCTGAATTGGATTGGGAATGGGGCGCAGGTGCCCGATATTTTGAAGGTGCGGAACCGAATCCGGTGTCGTGATGTAAAACTTTACAAAAATTATTTGTAATGTTGTAAAGGTAAGTCATGCTATACGGGAAATCCCGCAAATCGGGCAGTTCGCGCTTACACCCCTTGCAAGGAGCTTGTCACAAGCAATGTCTCGCAACGCCATCTATATGGGGCCACGGCTCAAGCGGTTGCGGCGCGACCTGGGGCTTACGCAGGCAAACATGGCAGCCGACCTTGAAATTTCGCCCAGCTATGTCGCCCTGATGGAGCGTAACCAGCGCCCGGTAACGGCCGACTTGTTGTTGAAGCTGGCCAAAACCTACCGCATCGACATTGCCGCCCTGGCCGAAGATGGGGGCGAGGAGCTGGCCGCTCGCCTGCAATCCGTTATGGCAGAGCCGATCTTTTCGGACATTGATCTGCCCGCGCTGGACATAGCCGATATTGCAACCAGTTATCCCGGCATGGCCGAAGCTATGTTGCGGCTCCACACCGCTTATGGTGAGGAACGGCTGGCGCTGGCTGAACGGCGCGATAGCGAACCGGGGCTTGCAGGCGCACCGGCGGTTGTCGATCCGGTGGCAGAAGCGCGCGCCTTTATTGCGGCGCGGCGCAACTGCTTCCCCGCCCTTGATGATAGCGCGCAGGCTCTGGCCGAGCATGGCAATGGCCTCGATGCGCTTGTCGTCCGGCTGGAAGACCACCACGGGTTGCGAGTGCGTTTCGTTGATCCTGCTGTGATGCTGGGTTCGCAGCGTTGGCATGACAGCCACCGCGATCAGGTCTTTGTGTCACGCCTGCTTGACCATGCAGCGCGCAAGTTCCAGCTGGCCATGCAGATCGCTCTGCTGGAGGCACGCAGCGCTATCGAGGGAGAACTCGCCAAGGGGCGCTTTGCAGGTGACAACAGTCGCAGACTGGCCCGGCGCGCACTGGCGAGTTACTGGGCCGCAGCGCTGCTGATGCCTTACCGGGCCTTTGTCCGGGCTGCGCGGGATCATCGTCACGATGTGGAAATGCTCAGCCGTGAATTTGGCACCAGTTTTGAACAGGTCTGCCATCGGCTGACCACTTTGCAGAAACCCGGTGAGGAAGGCGTGCCATTTTTCTTCCTGAAGATTGACCGCGCAGGCAACGTCACCAAACGGCTGGACGGGGCAGGCTTCCCATTCGCGCGCCATGGCGGATCATGCCCGCTGTGGAATGTCCATACGGCGAGCGAAACACCGGGGCGGATTGTGACGCAGTGGCTGGAACTGCCGGATGGGGAGAAGTTCTTCTCCATCGCTCGCACGGTTACTTCTGGCGGCGGGGCCTATAATGCCCCTGTCGCTCGCCGGACTCTGGCGCTGGCCTGTGCGGCAGAGCACGCGCCTCTGCTGGTCTATGCGGACGGGCGGGAGGATGAGCCGCCCACGCCCATTGGTGTTGCGTGCCATTTGTGCCACCGCCCACACTGTATCGCCCGCGCCGCCCCGCCAATCGGGCGGGAAATGCGGCCCGACGATTATCGCGACACAGGGCTGCCGTTCGCGTTTGCCAGCGATTAAGGGGCAGGGCGGGGAAGCTCCCCGGTCAAGACACCACGAAGTTGACCAGTCGTTTCGGCACGAAGATCACCCGACGCTCGGTCTTGCCTTCGATCCAGCTTGCGACTTTGGAATCTGCGCGAGCGGCGGCGACCACGTCTGCCTCACCCGCGTCGGCGGCAACGTCGATAGTGCCCCGCAGCTTGCCGTTCACCTGGATAGAATAGGTCACTTCGTCCTTCACCAGGAAGCGGGCATCGGGCTGCGGCCATGCCGCGTGGGTGACGCTGCCCGTTCCGGCAAAGGCATCCCGCCACAGCAGTTCTGCGCTGTGCGGGGCAAAGGCGCCCAAAATCTTGGTGAACTCGGCCATGACGTGACGCAGCACCGGCAGGTCTGCTTCGTCCGCGTCGTTGATAAGCGGGCGCAATTCGCCGACAAAGCCGTGAAGCCGGGCAACGGCGTTGTGGAACCCGCGCCGGTCCT
The DNA here is from genome assembly GCA_020446465.1 of Novosphingobium sp. Lineage (GTDB taxonomy): Bacteria > Pseudomonadota > Alphaproteobacteria > Sphingomonadales > Sphingomonadaceae > JAWKXU01. Next base: position 2,733 of record JAGREQ010000284.1, read on the forward strand.
CAATATCGGCAGCGACTTCCAGCGCCAGCTTTGCCAGTTCGCCCATGGCCTTTTTGCCGAGGTCTGTGCTGATATCGGTTGGCTCTGCCGGGAATGTGTCGCCCGCAAGTTTGCTGCACAAGTCCCATATCTGGGAAAGGAAGCGTTGCTTGCCTTCAATGCCGGAATCGTTCCAGTCGATGTCGCGTCGCAGCGGTGTATCGGCAAGGATATAGAGCCTGAGCGCATCTGCGCCGTATTTGTCGATCGTTTCGGTCGGCACGACGACGTTGCCCCTGGACTTCGACATTTTCGCGCCGCCAAGGCGGACCATGCCATTGTCGAGGAAGTTCAGCACTGGCTCTGGCGTGGGCGTGCGGCCGATTTCGTGCAGGAAACGACTGATGAAGCGGAAATAGATGAGATGCTGGGAGGCATGTTCCAGCCCGCCAACG
>JAGREQ010000285.1 GCA_020446465.1 Novosphingobium sp.
TGCGATGCCAAACCGGACGTTTAGCCCCTTGCGGCTTTCGGGCAGAAAAGCCTTGCGCCGCAGCCGCTCGATCATCTTTTCTCCGGCTTCAGCAAGATCGCCAATTTGTGATACGATTGAATTCATGCAGGCCCCGACCGTATAGGATGAACGAATTTGCGGCGATACAGATAAATAAACATTCATTCGATTGCAATTCGGAATCAAATATATTCAGATCGGGCAGGAGTCAGGCGGCCATCAGGTGCAGCGTGAAAGAACGCCGGCACTTGCAACCTGGTCTGGAATAATCAATGGCTTGAAAAGCAAGCGTGTCATGCCGCAAGCTGTCTGCAGATGCGGCCGGGGGGCACATGGTGGGGACATTTGCGGGGGCAGCGGATGAATGACGACAGACGTGCGTGGGCTCAACGTCTGGATGAAGCCAAAACACTGGAAGAGCTTGACGGGATTGAACGGCAACTTGCTGCCCGGAATGAACCGGGGCTTGGTGTTTTGCGCATCAAGGCCATTGATCGCCGTCGTGTCCTGAAATCGGGTGGGGCGCAGCGCGCCCGGTCCGGTCCGACTGTCACCTCTGCTGCTTTTGCCAAGGATTATGGGCTGCCGGCACCGAGTGGTTGCTGGCTTTATCGTTACCGTCTCGACACGCAAGCATTTGAGCGTCTGCAGGCCGACCTTGGGCAGATGCGGCTCGACATGCTGGAGCGTGGCTATACGCCGGGTCTGTTCGTGCTCTGGGCGTCGGAATGGTTCCGGCGCTGTTATCAGGGCGGAATCCTGAGCTGGGCCATGTTGACGCAAGAGCTGTCCTTGCCCGAAGATCAGAACCGTTTGCGTGCCTTGACCCGTAAAGGGCTTTTGCAGTGGCAAAGGCCGGTAATCCACCTTTCCGGGCGGCAATATCTTGGCACGCTGGCGAGGGAAGGCGGATTTCCTGTCGCCGCGATTGAAGAGGGTGGCCGGGGGTGGGCAAGGCCGGTGCTCGAAGCCATCGTTGCGCCGATGATGGGCAATCCGGCGGCAGGGGAAGATGACGCGCTCATACTGGCGCAGAACGCACAAGGCAGGGTGCCGGGGACATTCCAGGATCCGGATTTTCTGCACCTGTGTGCCGATCTTGCCTGGGCCATTGTTGCTATCCGGCGTGAGGCGGAGCCCCATGCTATCGCCGCAGGCGTTCCCGTGGCGGCATGGCTGGGCCTCAATCGTCCGGGCTGGCGCGAAGACTTGCCACTATCGGCGGGGGATAGGGCCGCCGATGCGCTGGTTGATAGCCTGATGAAGGTTGAACCTGTCCCCAGTGGGCAGATCGGGTTGCAACGTCTGCTGGTGCGTGAGGCCGGGCAGTGGCGGGAAGCGGCCCGGCTTGAACTGGAAGGCGTTGTCGATGGCGCCACCATGGATGGCATAAATCCGGGCGAGGGCCGTTTGCGGGCGTTTGCGGCAGGGCCGATGGTGCGCCATGTGCCGGGTGAACTGGGGTTGTTTGAACCGCCCGCTGCGGGTGAAGATCATTGGGTCGTGCGTTCCACGCGCAAGGCCCAGGGCATTCTGCCGCTGCCTTTCAATGTGGCCATAGAGCTGGATTTGCGGGCGGGGGATCGCCGCGTGAAATGCATCGCCTTGCGAAAGGGCAAGGCACGTCGCGGGCAGCTTTTGATCGGTGTGGCCGAAGATGGCACAGAAAATGATCCGCATCTGTTGCGGATCATTGGTTCGGGGTCCGGGGGGTTCCGGTCGCCAACGGTTTTCGTGCAGGCGCCGGAAGATTGGGCCTTTACTGCTCTGGGCGAAGAACAGGCAGTCCTGTTCGGGCAGGGGGTTGGCGCAACCCGTCTGTGGCGCGTGACAGGCGGAGCGAGTGTCACTGATCCATCGGGCGATATGTATCGCATCCGCTGCGGACTGGCCAGGGATGAAACCTCGCGTCTTGAACTCGTGGGGGATGCTGTCACCTGGGCTGAGGTGTCGGGCAATGTTGACCTATTCCAGGGATCGCCCAAAGTGGCCCCTTTGCGATCGGGCCGCCTTGTCTGCCGCGCCATGGGAACGCGGGCCTGGCAGCCGGTTCGAATGCCGTTGCCTGTGGGGCACTATGAACTGGGATGGCAGGATCAGCGCATCATGCTGGACAGGCGCCGGATTGCCGTTCTTCCGGCAAGTGCAACCCTCAGCCGGTCGGGCCGCGGTAATGACGCCCGATATAGCTTGTCGGGATTTGGAGAGATCGGTCTCACCCCTGCCGACGATGCGCCCGTGCGCACGGTCGAAGCGGGAAATGCGTGGCAGGCAAAGGCGGGCGTCACGCAGGCACATTGTTTTTCTGCCCGGCTTGAATGGCCCGATAGCCCACCCCTTGACGTATCCATTCCCTTCCCCTGCGCCGCGTCTGTCGCGCGCTGGGATGGAACGCCGATTGCCCCGCGCACAGACCTGACACTGGCGGACATGCGCGATTTGCTGGCCGTGGATGCGGGGCGGATGGAATTGGTGGGGGAGCTGCGCGATCCGCAAAACAGACATGCCAATGAAGAATTGTGCTGGCCATTTGACAGGGAACTGCCGCTGGCCGCCATCGCGGATGATGTGGCGAGCCTTCTGAATATGGCCTCCATCGATTCCAGCGTGCGCCTGGGAATGCATGACGGCATAGAGGCCTATTGGCATGTCCGGCAATTTGCTGTGACATTGAATCCTGAAAACGGCGGTTTCGTTGCCAGCAAGGCCATAGTTGCCCCCGACGTGGAACTGGTGGGGCGGTGTTTTGCCGAAGCTGCGCGGGAGATCAGTTTTGGACCTTATTCACTGCTCACCGACAGCAATCATCGCCCGGCGCAATTGCCCGAAACGCTGGGGGGAACATGGATCATCTATTTGCGGGCAGGCGATACGGTCCTGTCCCGCCCGCGTATTGTGAACGCTGGAGGTGAGCCGGTGCGGGCCATAACAGACCTGGGCCAGGCGATGACGCTGCCGCCGGGCAAGGCGCTGAATGTAGAATTGCATCGCATTTTGTCAGGTGAGGGAGAAGGGGCGGACGCTTTGGTTGCGGAATTGCTGGATCTGGTGGCATCGCTGCGCGGCTTGCCGCCTGCCACTTTTCAGGTGTTCAACGTCTTGTGCGATCACCCTGCCGTTTTGACGCATATGGCGTTTC
>JAGREQ010000286.1 GCA_020446465.1 Novosphingobium sp.
AGAAAGACTAACGTCTTCCGCTATTGAACCGCGCCCTTTTCAAGTGGTGCGGCCTCAAATGAAATCCCCGTCCGGAGCGATCCGGGCGGGTTTTTCTTTGGGGAAAACAGAGGACAATTATCCCGGCGTCGATGGGGAAACCGCAATAACAAATCGGCAGCGACAGCTCTAAACCCGCATTTCTCTGGCCAAATCAGCGATGAGTTCCGCCGCAGGAAGCGCCCGTGCAAGTGGTGCGCCCTGCCCAGCCCAATGCGCCCCGAATCCACGTTCCCCGGATGCCTTGGCCGCGCTGTTCAACGCTTTCCCGGCGTCATAGGCTATTGGATAGTCAGGAGGGGGCAGGCCAATGCTCTCAGCCATCGCTGTGAATGCATTGCCAAGGCATCGGGCCGGTCGCCCTGAAATAGCCCGCGTCATCGTGGTTCGCGTAGCAGCAGGGCTGAACAGCCTTGCGCGATAATCATCGTCTGCGCTGCTTTCCGGGCATGCGATGAAGGCCGTTCCCAACTGTGCAGCCCCAGCGCCAAGATCAAGCGCCGCCCTAACCCCCTGCCCGTCCATGATCCCGCCTGCTGCAATGACAGGTATTTTGCTCTGCCGAACAAGCAGGCGGACCAGTGCGAATGTTCCAAGGCATGGGTCTGGACCTCCAGGATCGAAGATTCCACGGTGTCCGCCGGCTTCCCACCCCTGAGCAACAACTGCGTCGATACCTGCCCTTTCAGCCGCGTGGGCTTCATCGGCGTTGGTCACGGTAGCCAGGAGAAAACATCCCGCGTTCTTCAGCGCGCAAATTCTGTCCGCCGACGGCAACCCGAAATGAAAGCTGACAACCGCTGGACGCATTTCCACAAGAAGTCGCAGCATCTCATCATCTTCTGCAAAGCTCTTGTATATCGCCTGCAAGCGGGACGGCGGCTGGGCATTGAACCGCTGGAACGCAGGTGCAAGCGCCGAAAGCCATGCGGACTCACGCTCAGGCATGGCGCGCGCCGGTTTGTGGACGAAGACATTCACGTTAAACGGTCGCTGCGTCCGGGAACGGACTTCCAACAGCATTGCGCGTGCCTTCGACGGTTCAACCGCGCCGACAGCTATTGAACCGAGCGCTCCAGCATCAGCCACCGCAGCGGCAAGTGCGGGTGTTGAGACACCTGCCATTGGCGCCTGAACAATCGGCACCGTCAACCTGAGTTGCGCTATCATTATGCAGCAATGCGCGCCTTTGAAACGTGCTGCAACGGCGCAGATACAAAAAACCCTCCGTGAATAGCGGAGGGCCTTTTATAGTCGCAATGTGTTGGTGCTGATCAAATGTCCGCGATTGCAGCATCCACCAGCTTTGTATCGGCAGCGGCATCGTGCTTGCCAGAAATCAGCCCGCGAGCAGCAACTGCTGCGGCACTGGCAGCTTTGGCGCGCAACTCATCCACCACGCTACGTTCAGTCGCGGCGATTTTTTCCTCGGCCATTTTCTTGCGGCGTTCGACCATGGCCTCGGCATCGCTTTCGGCCTTGGTGACAATGGCGTCGGCTTCCTTCTGGGCGTGTTCGAGCATTGCCGCCGCATCTTTTTCGGCGCTGGCGATCTTGTCGGAATACTCCTGCCGAAGTGCTTCTGCCTCTGCACGAAGGGCCTTGGCTTCGTCGAGTTGTTTTTTGATCTCTGCGATCCGCGCATCAAGGCCACCCGCAAGCAAGGCAGGAACCTTCTTCCAGAGCAGGATCAGAATGAATGCGAGCATGGACAGGCCGACCCACCCGCTCGGCCCAAGACCGAACGAAGATGGTCCAGCGTGCGCTCCGCCATCATCATGGTGCACCTCTGCCTGAAGCGCATGTTCCTGTCCGTCAGGGCCAGTGTGGATCTCGGGGGTCGCCGTATTGAAAAAATAAAAATGCTCAGCCATGGCTCAGGGCCTCCTTCACTGCAGAGCGGGCATTGTCTGCCGACACTTCAACGCCTGCAATACGCTTCACGATATCTTGCGCCGCATCGCTTGCCACGCCTTCGATCTCATCGAGCGCAGACTTGCGAGCTTCGTCAATCCGCGCATCGGCATCGGCCAGTTTCTTGTCGATACGTTTTTGCGCAGCAGCCAGCTTCTTTTCGGTCTTCGCAGCAGCCTGCGCCTTGGCCTCGGCAACAAGGGCCTGTGCGGCGGCGCGATTTTCATTTTCGCGCTTGCGCCAGGCGTCCTCTTCCTCATCCGCTTTCGAACGGGCTGCTTCGGCAGCCGCAAGGTCATCAGCGATCTGTTTGTCACGTAGGGCGACGGTGCTGGTGACCTTGGGGACCATTCCCCGACCAATGACGAAAAATACGAAGCCGAAAATCACCAGCAACCAGAAAATCTGGCTGGAATATGTATCAGCAAGCTGGGCTATCTGTGGCATCGACGGTTTTCCGTTATGCAGTTGGGAACAAATTGCTGTTCAGCACGGGCCGACAATGCGTGTCGACCCCATGCAAAACAACCGGGTTCAGGCAACGAAGATGAGGATCATCGCCACGACGAACGACAGCAGACCGAGAAGTTCTGCAGCCGCGAAGCCGATGAACAGACGACCCTGCTGACCGTCAGCAGCACCGGGGTTACGCAGGGCGCTTTCAAGGAAAGAACCGAAGACGTTACCCACGCCGATAGCAGCCATACCTGCACCGATAGCAGCAAGACCGGCACCGATCAGCTTTGCGCTTTCTGCTTCCATTACCATAACTCCTTTTTCTCAATAATCGCGTTAAGTAGATTGATATTAGTGAAGATTTTCAGCGTCGTTGATGTAGAGCGCAGTCAACAACGCAAAAACATAAGCCTGAATGCCAGCGACCAGCATTTCCAGCGCGCAGATACCGACCATCAGGATGAAACTTGGGATACCAATGCCGATACCATAGCCGACACCTGCATTCGTGCTGTCGATCACAAAGCTGGACAGCACCTCAAGCAGAACGTGGCCGGCCATCATTGCGACAAAGAGACGCAGGGCAAGACTGAAAGGGCGAACCAGGAAGGAGACAAGCTCAACTATCGGGATCAGCCAAAGCAGCCAGATCGGCGTGCCGTGCGGCACGAACAAGGAGAAGAAGTGGAAACCGTGCTTCCAGAAACCGACGATCAGGACGATCGAGAACGAA
>JAGREQ010000287.1 GCA_020446465.1 Novosphingobium sp.
CCAGGAAATGCGACAAATCAAAAGGCTATAGCGTTTCTTCCGATTCAACCTTTTCACGAAACGCTATAAGGGGCGCTGAAGCGCTGCGTTCTCCGGTTATTTACGAACGAAAGGCGTGATGCCAGCGCCAATCCTGTTTTGCCCGATGGCAAGCGCTTGGCCGGACCAGTCCGCGATAAATGCCGTTTCCCAATCCACGCCGGGGGCCAGGCGGGCATCGTTCCCCGCAATCTTGAGACCGGCGGAACTGAACTTGCGCTCTTCAGCCGCCACGGCAATGAACGCCGTGTGGTTTTCATGGTGCGGCCCTTGCACGAAGACATTGTTGGTGATCTGCCCCGTCGCGCCTTCGGGCAGGTCGATCATGTAATTGCTCCACTTGCCTTGCGAATCGTCGAAACTGGACGATGCGATTTCGACGCGCGGCGCACGCGCTTTCACATAATGGCCGCCTCGCCCGATTTCGAAACGGCTGCGGGTCACCCGCAAGAGGCCATAATTTCCAATATAGATCGAATGGGCGCAGCCGCCGGAATAGGCGCATGTGCCAAGCCGGGTGAAGGTGGATTTATCGATGATGATCCGGCCTGTGAGATCATTCCCGGACAGGATGCCTTGCTGGCTATCCTTGAACCAGCTTTGGGTGACGGTGAGATTGCCTTTCTCAAGCCGGATGCCAGCACCGTTGCCGTCAGAGGATTCGATGTTCTGGAAGACGATTCCCGACACCTCGGCGTTGTATCCGCGCAGGACCAGCGCGGCCTTGTCCTCGCAGGCATGACGCTCGAAAATGACTTGCCCCGGTTCACCAGCCAGATAGCGTACAGAGCCGCCTTCCTGCACCGCGCAATCGACGTAGCGGCCCGGCGCGATGACAATCGTGCCTTGCCCGTTGCCGATGGCATTCACTGCACCTTGCAAGCTGCGATAGCTCTTGCCCGTTTCAGTGACCGAATAAGGCGACCGTGCTGCCTCGGCATTAAGCGAACTGGCAGGAATTGCGATGCTTGCACACAAGGTGGCGATCACGACGCGAGCAAGCGGTATCTGGCGAAGACGGTTTATCATGGCAGCGCCATATCACCGCCCGGTTAAGGAGAGGCAAAGGCGCCCGCAGGGCGACGCTTTCAGCCGATTTCGGATTCGTCCACCAGTGGCCGGCTTTCGCGGGTGCCGCGATAGATGATGTCGGGGTTGAGCGCATCGCCGGCTATAAGGACATAATCGTCATGCACTTCGGTGAGAGTGCCAACGAACGGGAAATCGGCAAGGCTGCCGCTGACGCGATAGCTGACCGTGTCGCCAACCTTGAAAGTTCCGGGTTCGAAATTGAATTCAAACGGACACGCTTCTCCGTCCTGTCCCATTCCGTGCATCGTTGATCTCCACCTGCCGTCCTTACCAGCATAATAGCATGAAAACCCACACTATAGCGTTTCGTGAAAAGGTTGAAACGGAAGAAACGCTATAGCCTTTTGATTTGTCGCATTTTCTAGTCGAGGTTTGGTCGCAGCCAACGTTCTGCCTGTGCAAGCTCGATACCGCGCCTTGTCGCATAATCTTCCAACTGATCGCGCCCGATACGGGCGACTCCGAAATAAGAGGCTTCGGGGTGCGCGAAATAGAAACCCGACACTGCAGAGGTGGGCAACATGGCCTGGCTTTCGGTAAGCGTGATGCCAGCATTTTCGCGCGCTTTCAGAAGGTCAAACAGGATCGGTTTGAGACTGTGATCGGGGCAGGCCGGATAGCCCGGTGCGGGCCGGATGCCGCGATATTGTTCGCGGATAAGCGCTTCGTTGGTGAGCTGTTCGTCAGGCGCATACGCCCACAATTCGGTGCGGACATGCTTGTGCAGCCGTTCGGCAAAGGCTTCGGCAAAACGGTCCGCCAGAGCTTTCAGCAGAATGTCGTTGTAATCATCGTGCGCTGCCTTGAACCGGGCAAGGTGCGGCTCGATTCCGTGAATGGCAACGGCAAAGCCGCCGATCCAGTCCCCATCGGGATCAACGAAATCGGCAAGGCAGTAGTTTGCGCGATCCCGCGACTTCTTGACCTGCTGGCGCAGGAAGGGCAGCCGCACATGGCTTTCATCATCAAGGTAAAGTTCAACGTCGTCGCCGTCACGCTGGCATGGCCAGAAGGCGCAGACACCCCGTGCGGTGAACCATTTTTCCGCAATGATCCTGTCCAGCATGGCCTTCGCATCGGCAAACAGGCTGCGTGCGCTTTCGCCAACAATTTCATCGTCAAGAATGGCAGGATACGTGCCCGCCAGTTCCCATGCGCGGAAAAATGGCGTCCAGTCGAAATGATCGGCCAGATCGGCAAGATCCCAATCTTCAAAAACATGCACGCCCGGCTGTTTCGGCGGCGGCGCTTTCAACGCCATGTCGGCTGCAAAGCCGTTCAGGCGCGCATCTTCGATAGGCAGTAGCGGGCTTTGTCCCTTGCCTTCGCGCACTTCGCGCACATGAGCGTATTCGCCCGCTGTCGAGGCGATGAAGCCTTCCGCCTGGGTGTCTGACAGCAGTTGCGAGGCAACGCCGACGGCGCGGCTGGCGTCAAGCACATGGATGACCGGCCCCTTGTAAGCAGGATCGATGCGCAAAGCGGTATGCACCTTGCTGGTGGTGGCCCCGCCAATCAGTAAGGGCAGATCCATCCCGGCGCGCTGCATTTCTTCTGCGACAGTCACCATTTCGTCGAGCGAGGGCGTGATCAGGCCCGACAAGCCAATGATGTCGGCCTGCTGTTCGCGCGCAGTTTCGAGGATGGTTGACCAGGGCACCATGACGCCAAGGTCGATGACTTCGTAGCCATTACACTGGAGCACAACCCCGACGATATTCTTGCCGATGTCATGGACGTCACCCTTGACGGTCGCCATGACGATGCGGCCCTTGGGCTTTGCGCCGGCCTCTTTTTCCGCTTCGATGAAGGGGATAAGGTGCGCGACGGCTTTCTTCATGACGCGCGCTGATTTGACGACTTGCGGCAGAAACATCTTGCCGCTGCCGAACAGATCGCCGACGACGTTCATGCCGTCCATCAGCGGGCCTTCGATCACTTCGATAGGTTTGCCCCCGCGCTCTGCCGTTGCGGTGCGCATCTCTTCTGTATCGTCAACGAT
>JAGREQ010000288.1 GCA_020446465.1 Novosphingobium sp.
GGCCTGCCTCTTGCCCGTGCTGGCTTACGCACATCAGCCCCCTGTGGCTGGAAAGGTGCAGCCCATCCGTGGCGATATCGACAATCCGGTCCATAAGCGGGTTTCCTCGGGGAAACGGAAGTTATGGGCCGGATCGTGTCACCTTATGGCTAAAATGTTGTTAAGACTGTCATTCGCGGGGGCCGGGATCAAAAATACGGCCCAGATCGTCCACGCGGACTTGCCGGGCTTTGGCTTTTTGCAGACCGCTGCCTGAGCTGTTGATATATTTGAACGGATCGACCTTGTCGGCATCGCGGGCCTTGAGAGCGCCGGCTTCGTTATGTTGTGCAAGCTGGATGGAACCATTGCCCGAAAATTTTACCACGCGCACGATTTCCACAGGCCCGCCGTTGCGCTCAATGGCTAGCAGATCGTTCTGGCGCAGGCTCAATATCCGCTTGGCCGCCGGGTGGGGGCGGGGCGGTTCGGCATCGCGCCGATGGGCATCGAACATGGAAATGATGCCGGAGTATTCGCTGCCTTCGCGATCCTTCCATTTCGTTACCCACTTGCCATCGGGCAGCCGCCAGACATCAAAGCGGGCGTTGGCGTCGCCCTTATAGCCCTTGTAGGCGCGGCCTTCCCTGTCCCGGATCGGGATAATGCCCAGCGCTTCGCGCACCCGCACGCGGCGGATGCCCTGCCATGGGCCAGGCTTTTTGCCGAACGCGATCAATGCCTGTTCAAAGGGCTTGCCGGAAAGCCCCTGTGTGGCGGCACAAAGGGCGTCTTGCAGATCGTGGTCGCTCATCCGTTCCGGGTCGGTGAGGTCCGCCGGTTTCAGACTGGTGAGCGGTATGCGGTGGACCACCACCGGCAGGCCGGAATTGCTGGTTTCGCCAGTGAAGCCATAAGCGGTATCGTTATGCAGGCGGCCAGCGGTGACATCGCGGCTCGGCGCAGGCTTGCCCTTGCGGCCATGGTCTGGCTTGTGGCTGACGGTGGTGGCCATCAGGCGATCGCGCAGCTCTTCGCGGAAACCGTCCCAGGGCTGTTCCAGATCGACGAACAGCTTGTCGAGATTGGCATCCTCCGCCCGCGCGGCGGCCTTGGCGATGCGGGCAATCATGGCTTTCGTGGTGGCGCCTGCTACTGCCGCATCAATCGCGTGATGGCGATGATCGAGCCGGTTCTTGGGCGCGTTGGAGTGTTCGTTTTCCACATAGTTGTGATCGGGCAGAATATCGTTCAGCCCCCACAGGCGGCGCAGCATGGCCGTCATCCGGCCGGGCAGGGCATAGACATGGCGCGTGCCCTTTTCAGGGTAAAGCGCGCCCAGATATTTGGCGGCCATGCGGGAGAGATACTGCGTATCGGTCAGCTGGCGAGCGACAAAGCCGCCATCACGCTCCACCCGGTCCATCGCATCGGGGCCAAAGCGCCATTGCCGGGAACGGTGCAGCCGGGCCACCTGATCCTGAATGATCGGCCAGCGATCCGTATCGCCCCATCGCTCCCACGGGGTTTTGTTGCCCTTGTCGCGATTGCAATGGGTGTGGACGACGACCTTGTTGCCGATGCTGTCGTCCAATGATTTGGAATAGGGGATGATGTGGTCGATATCGACCGACCCGTTCATCAGCATGTCGGCAGTGATCTGCTCCCCGCAATAAGGGCAGCGGCGGCCCAGCGCGTCTTTGGGATCAAGTTCTTGCCAAAGACGCAGCAACAGACGGTTGCCGCCGGTGTCCCGCTCGCCCATGCTTTCCAGCAATGTTCCGCGCGCCTTGGCGGCATCGGTATTTTCCTTGATACGGCGCTTGTGTTCGCTCTTCTGCTTTTCGTTCAGCTTCAGATCGCGCGCCAGCTCGACATAGATTTCATCGGGTATGCCATGCCGGGCGATCAGCGCATTGACCAGGCGGCGTAGCTGGTTAAGGCCAATGTGCACGGTAGGGTTGGTGATCTTGCCCCATTGGCGTTCCAGCTTGTCGCCATAATCCTCTTTGCCCGGCGCGATTTCGCGGGCGAGAATTTCGCCATAATAGGGCAGTTGGTCGAAACATTCGCCGGTGCGAAAATCGCTGTGATGGAAGCCCGCGCGCGCCGCCGCTTCGGCATAAGTGATGACATCGCTTTTCAGCTCGTCCAGCAACAGGCGTGTGGCGGTTTCGCCAAACCGTCCGTGGCCTTCGGGCAGGGGCGCATTGGCGATGGCTTCGGCGGCATCGTCCTCCAGATCATATTGCGCCTTCAGCCATGCAAGGAGCGCGTCCGGGTTTTCTTCATCTATAAGGCGGGTAAGGATTGCCCATTGTTCTTCCAGTGGGAAATGCACCCAGCGCGTGCCGAACAATTTCTTGTTCTGCATCACGGCGCGGACTTCATCGCCCGTCAGATCCTTGCGGTTTTCGCTTTGCTTGTTGAAGCTTTCGCCCTCTGCCAGCTTGATGGTTTTGGCAAGGCTGTCAAAACTGACGGCTTTTTTGTCCTGAAGCCTGGCGATCAGCAGGTCGCGATCCTCGCGCGACAAGGGGCGATCGGCGGCACCTGCGCGGGCGATGCGTAGCTGGTTGACCTCCTCGTAAAGGCGACGCTGCTGGAACAGGGGGTGGGCCTTGGGCAGGCGCTGTTCATCGGCAGGCACGCCGTTCAATCCGGCAAAGCTGCACTGGCCGACGACCTGATCCTTCAACGGCCTTTGGAAGAAAATCACGCGGTGCAGGGCAGCCTTGGCGTCGTCGGTCAACAGGCCGGGGTGATGCGGGGACTGCGCGGCCCAGATGGTTTCGAATTCGGCCTCGTAATGGCGGCGGTCGGGATAGAAATCATAGCCATCGCCATCGGGGCGCATCCGCACCCGGCGGCCCAGTCTTTCGGGCCGGTTATGGAGAAATTCGCCAAGCGTGCGCGCGCCTTGTGCGGCCATGGCTTCATCCAGTGCCTTGGCGGCAGGTGCGACCTTGCCATCCTTTGCGCCGGGTTTACGCTCCGCCTTGCGGTTGGATTTGAAACCACGTCGCTGGTTGAGGTGAAACAGCGCGCGGCCCAGCTCGTGCGGGCTGAGTGCCTGATCGAGCGCGCGGGCACGAAGGGCATATGGGTCTTCTGTGGCCATGGCCTTG
>JAGREQ010000028.1 GCA_020446465.1 Novosphingobium sp.
CTTTGACTGCGAATAGCCGTGGGCGTCGGGTTTGCGTGCGACTTCGCACAGCTTGTCAATCACATGGTCGGGCGGCGGCAAATCGGGGTTGCCCATGCCAAGGTCGATGATGTCCCGTCCTGCCTGGCGCGCGGCCGCCCGCATCGCGTTGACTTCCGCGATAACATAAGGGGGCAAGCGCTTGATCCGATAAAATTCGTCGTCCATTGTCCAGGCATTCCAGTTGAAACACGATCATGCCACGCTGGCAGTGACCGGCCGCCTGCGATTCGCAAGCGGACTTTGCGTGCAGATGCGCGCATTCGCATCTGCGATAAAGCAATAAGGCATAATGCGCTGCAGGCAAATGGTGCTTTATGCGTGTTTTGTCGACCTTTTGCCTGTCGAGAGCCAGCGCGTCGTGCTAGGTTGGCATGGATAATACTGATTTTCCATCGCATCGCGCCAGACCGGAGCATTGATGACAGACAAGACGGAAGAGGACGTATCGCCGTTTTCACGGCTTCTTGAAATGCAGGATGAGGCCGCGCGCCGTTTCCTCTCGATAATGGTTCCGGGCGCACAGTCAGCGAACCTGCCTGCACCTGATGACTGGCCCGAATGGATGGCCGCGGCGCAGCGTATGCAGGAATTGCTGGTGGAATTGCAGGCCGAACTGGCCAGGCGTGAGGGCAATGCGCTGCCTTTTGCGGACCCCGCGCGCTGGGGGGAGCTTGCCACCCGTTGCTGGCAGGCGCTGCCGCTGGCTGACCCCGAAACGCAACGCCGCCTGATGAACGATGGCCTGAGCCTGTGGCAGGGCGTGCTCGGCCAGTTCGGTCTTGATCCGGCGGGAACCCCGCTTGGCGATGCAAAGCCAGCGGCGGCACCTGACCTTCCACGTCACGACCGGCGCTTTGCCGATCCGAAATGGAGCGCGCAACCGTTCTACGCCGTTATTCACCAGATATATCTGATGCTGTCCGATGAAATCATGGCGATGGTCGATAAGGTGGAAGGTGTCGATGACGAACAGCGAGAACAACTGCGTTTCGCATCACAGGCGCTGGTCGATGCGCTCAGCCCGGCCAATTTCCCGCTGACCAATCCGCTGGTGATGGACAGGCTCGTTGAAACAAAAGGGCAAAGCCTGGTTCGGGGGATGGAACATCTGCTGGCCGATATCCGGCGCGGGCAACTGACGCACACCGACCCCAACGCCTTCGAGGTCGGGCGCAATATCGCCACGACACCGGGCAAGGTAGTGTATGAAACCGACCTGTTCCAGCTTATCCAGTACACGCCCACGACTGACAGCGTGCTGGCTGTGCCGCTGGTCATCTTCCCGCCCTGGATAAACCGGTATTATATTCTCGATCTGAACGAGAAGAAGAGCTTCGTGCGCTGGGCGGTGGCGCAGGGGCTAAGCGTGTTCATGGTGTCCTGGAAGTCTGCCGATGCGACGATGGCCGATGTCAGCTGGGATGATTACATCCGCGCCCAGATCGAAGCGATTGACCATGTGCGTGAACGGCTCGGCGTCGATAGCGTGCATACAATCGGTTATTGTGTTGCTGGCACGACGCTGGCTGCGACGCTTGCCGTTCTTGCGCGCCGGGGCGAAGCGGCCAAGGTGGCCAGTGCAACCTTTTTCACGGCGCAAGTTGATTTTGAACGGGCTGGCGAGCTCAAGTTCTTCATCAATGACAGTCAGCTCCAGACGATCGGGCAGCTTGCGGGCGAAGGGTATCTCGACGGCCGCTATATGGCTGCAACCTTCAACCTGTTGCGCAGCCGTGATCTGATCTGGTCCTATGTCGTGTCGCATTACCTGTTGGGGGAAGAATATCCCGCATTCGACCTTTTGCACTGGAATGGCGATACGACCAATCTGCCCGCTTGCTGGCACAGGAATTACCTGCGCGACCTTTATCGGGATAATAGGCTTGTCACGCCAGATGCGCTTGTGGCGGATGGAACACCGATCGACCTTACCCGAATTGAAACGCCTGCCTATGTTCAGGCGGGGCGGGAAGATCACATCGCGCCGCCTGAAAGCGTATTTCGTATCCGTCGGCATTTGCGCGGGCCGATTCGCTTCGTTCTTGCAGGCTCCGGCCACATCGCTGGCGTGGTCAATCCGCCAGGATCCGGCAAGTATCAGTATTGGCTGAACGATGGGCCGGCGGAAACCTTGCAGGAATTCGTGGACGGGGCGAGCGAACACGCCGGAAGCTGGTGGCCGGACTGGATCGAATGGCTGCGCGCGCATGGCGACAAGACCGTGCCGGCCAAGGGCCGCCGCAAGCCGGGCGGAAAAGGCGACAAGGCGATCGAAGATGCGCCGGGCCGTTATGTGAAAATGCGCTGATTCGCTTTCAGGCTAACCAATTTAATTGATCTAATTCAGCTGGTTATGTGAAGAAATGTGCCTATTGTGCACTGCACAAAAAGCATTTGACTTCGCAGGTGCAAGACGGTATTGTGCAACGCAACATCAACCCCTGTAACGTCAGGGACGGATGACTGCGAGGTACGACAATGGCTGATGAAAGCGACATGACCGGAGCTGAAAAAGCATATGCTGACGCAGCTGCCAAAGTGGCCTCTGCGCCCAAGGCGGCCGAAGCTGCTGAAAAGGTAGCCGATGCGCCAGAGGTTGCGGCACAAACGCCCAAAACCGAAACCGTGGCCGCTTCTGATCCGGCCAAAATGCCGGTTGCCGAAAAAGCGCCTGCCAAGCCTGTGATCAAGAAGAAGGCTGCATCGCCCAAACCTGTGGCGAAAAAGCCCGCCGTTGCCCGCAAGGCACCGGCGAAACCCAAAACTTCGGCCAAGCCAAAAACCGTGGCCAAGCCAAAGTCCGTAGCGAAGCCAAAGGCGCCAGCGAAAACCAAATCGCCTGCCCCTGCGAAAATCGCTGCGAAAGTTCCCGCACCAAAATCAAAAGAACCAACTCTCAACGAATTGAAGGAACGTATCATGGCTACTGCAAAGACAAAGACTCCCGACATTTCTGCAATGATTTCCGACGTAAAGGGCAAGGCCAAGGCTGCTTATGCCAAGGGCGTCGAAGTGGCTGGCGAAGTCGGCACTTTCACAAAGGGCAATGTTGATGCAATCGTCGAATCCGGCAAGATTCTTGCTTCGGGCGTCAAGGAAATCGGCACGGACTATGTGACGGAAACGAAGTCTGCGTTCGAAACTGTCTCGGCTGACATGAAGAAGCTGGCCGCCGTGAAGTCGCCGACTGAATTCTTCCAGCTGCAGGGTGAAATCGCACGTCGCAATTTCGATGCTGCGATTGCTCTTGGCTCCAAGAACACCGAAAAGCTGGTCAAGCTCTCGAACGAAAGCTTCGCACCGATCTCGAACCGCATCAGCGTTGCTGCTGACAAGATTTCAAAGGCTGCCTGAGCGCCTCTGGAACATTGATATTCATGCCGATTTCTATCGGCTGATACGAAACGGGCCGGGCGGCATTGCTGTCCGGCCCGTTGCATATTTGCACGGGCTTTAACAAACGGGGGCATTGTGCGTGCAGCCCATCGGCGCTGTTATACCAAAGCTCGATGAGCTTGACTCATCGGGCTTTGGTTAAGCCCGTGTGGCGCTTGAACATTTCCAAGGCGTGATGCGTCAGCATCTCAGCGCCTTGGTATTAGTGCCGCGTAAATCTCGGCATGGCGCATGTCCAACCTTGCAGATTGCAGCCGCAATACGATATTCTGTTGCTGATATGACTGATCGATCTTACTCGCCCGACCATTTTGCATGGCTTGCGCTGCCGCAGACTGTCGTTCCCGCTTGCGAGCCAATGCGGATGGCCGATGACGGCGATGCACCCGATGGTGGACAGGGCGCAGGTCAGGTCGGGCTTGCAACGCGCACCCGGGCTAAACCCAAAAAACCGAACCAGTTCAAAGTTTTGTTGCTCAACGATGATTACACGCCGATGGAATTCGTCGTCCTGGCGCTGAAACGGTTTTTCCAGATGGACCTTGAACAGGCCACGCGGGTCATGCTGCATGTGCATCAGCGCGGCGTCGGTGTTTGTGGAATCTTCACATACGAAATTGCCGAAACGAAAGTGAATCAGGTGATGGATTTTGCGCGCCAAAACCAGCACCCGCTGCAATGCACACTCGAAAAAGCATGATCGACCCGGCCAAGATCCGGTTCCGGCCGCTTTTCACTGTCCGTTTCCAGACATCGCCGCAAATCGTTGGCGACGTTCCGCAAGGCTATTTCAGGCGCGCGGGCGTGATCGCATCGGGAACGTTTGACGGCGAGAGGTTGCAGGGCAATGTCTTGCCCGGCGGTGGGGACTGGTTGTTCCGACGCGGGGATGGCGTCATTCATATTGATGTGCGCGCCATGCTGGAAACGGATGCGGGCGAGGTCATATACATGACATATACCGGGCGCCTCAAGGCATCGCCGGAAATTGACGAGCGCCTGGCCCAGGGCGAGACAATCAGCCCGGACGAAATCTATTTCAGGACTGCGGTGCAGTTTGAAACGGCAGCCGAACGGCTCCTGTGGCTAAATGACATCGTGGCATTCGGGATTGGCCACCGCCGGCCAGAGGGGCCGGTCTATGAAGTGTTCGAACTTCTTTGACTGTGAGAAAACCTGCACTCCCACCCAAACAAGATGCATGACCTTGGCGGAGAAGGCGGCTATAGGCACGGCTGAGCCTTCCCCCGGCACACGCGCGCCTGCGCATTTCGTGCCATTGCGACGACTGACCGCTTGAAACATTTTACCGCCATAGACCGCTACATCCTGAAGCTGACGCTGGTGCCGATGCTGTCAGTGTTTGCCATTGCGGCATCGCTGCTGCTGCTGGAAAAGATGTTGCGGCTGTTCGATTTTGTCGCGGTGGAAGGCGGACCGGTCAGCGTCGTTTTCAAGATGCTGGTCAACCTCATCCCCGAATATGCCAGCCTTGCCATTCCGCTGGGCCTGATGCTGGGGATACTGCTCGCGTTCCGCAACCTCGCAACCTCCAGCGAACTTGATGTGATGCGCGCCGTCGGGCTTGGTTATACGCGCCTGCTCAAGGTGCCATATTTGATCACGCTGGTGTTGGCGGCGGTGAACCTCGTTATCGTTGGTTATCTGTCGCCCCTGTCGCGCTATTACTACGAACAGATGGAATACCAGCTGCGGCAAGGGGCGCTGGGCGCTTCGATCAAGGTGGGTGAGTTTACCACGCTGAAAGATCGTATGGCCTTGCAGATCGAGGAAAGCCGTGATGGCGGGCGCGAATTGCACGGCGTATTCGCGCGCATTGCCAATTCCAAGGGGCAGGTGCTTTCCATATCGGCGCGACAGGGTCGCTTTATGGCGAGCGCGGAAAACCGCGATACGATTATCCTGCGGTTAAACGATGGAGCGATTATCCAGCAAACCCCTGGATCGAGTGCGCGTGTGCTCAGCTTTTCGCAACATGACCTGCCGATTGATTTGCCGAAGATCGAGGCTTTCCGATCACGCGGCGGGGCGGAGCGGGAATATATTCTGCCCGAACTGCTCAAGATCGGGTGGAACGATCAGTTGCCGACCCATGTGCGCAACCCCATTCAGGCCAGTTTCAACTACCGGCTGGTGGAAGTCGTCATGATGTTGCTGTTGCCGCTGCTGGCGGTGTCGCTGGCCATTCCCCCCAAACGGTCAACCTCGGCGCTGGGTGTATTCCTCTCGATTGTGATGGTCGTCGCCTATCACAAGGTGAACCAGTATGGAGAGGACGTGGCCGCACTCGGCAGGGTGGATCCGCTGCTTGCACTGTGGGGGCCGTTTGCCGTCTTTTCTGTCTTGATCATGTGGATGTATTACCGCGTTGCCTTTGTGCCGGGCGGACAGGCTATTGGCGCGCTGGAAGCCTGGTTTGCCAAGCTGGTGAAACAGATCAAGCGGTTGTCGCGGCGGCATCGCCGTCTGCAAGCTGGAGGCCGGAATGCAGCGACTTGATTTTTTCCCGTCGCGCACGCTGACATTCTATCTCGCGCGGCTATTCGCGGTGCGCATCGTGGCAGTGCTGGTCATGCTGGTGCTGGTTCTGCAAACGCTTGACCTGTTGAGCGAGAGCGGCGCGATACTGGAATATCCGGGCAATGGCGAAGCGCAATTGTGGCACTATGTCACCTTGCGCATTCCCCAACTGGTGGCGCGGTTTCTGCCCTATTCGGTGCTTCTGGCGACGATCATTACACTCGCCACATTGAACCAGAACAGCGAAGTCATCGCCATGAAGGCGTCCGGCCTGTCGGCACACCAGATTCTTGCGCCGCTGCTGCTGACGGCGCTTGTGGCGTCACTGGTCAGCCTTGTTTTCAACGAATCTGTCGTAACCCGTGCCACAGCCGAGCTAAGCACCTGGGAGCGGGCAGATTATGGTCCGCTGCCCAAGGAAAAGGCGGTTCGCACCAGCGTCTATTTCCGTGATGGAGAAAATGTGCTGACAGCCGCGCGCCTGTTCGGCACCGGGGCAGCCATGACCATGGAAGGCGTGACATGGTATCGCCGCGACGCGAACGGGCTGATTGTGGAAGAAGTGCGCTCTCCCAAGGCGACATTTGCCAACCCCGGCTGGCGGCTGGCCAAGCCGGAACGCTTTGACGTGCAGTCGGCGATTGCATCGCCCGCACAGCCGTTCGTGGTGGGAAAGGATCTGGACCCTGCCGAAATCGAGATGAGCAGGGTGGACGCGGATGAGGAGGATATCTTCACGCTGCGCAACTCCATCGCCGCGATGGCGGCGGCAGGGCACCAGACGCGCGAATTGCGCGGGCAGTGGTGGCATAAACTGACCGGGCCGATGTCGGCATTCCTGATGCCGCTCCTGGGCGCGATTGCCGCATTCGGGCTTGCGCGTTCGGGTCAGTTGTTCCTGCGCGCGGTTATCGGAATGGCGCTGGGCTTTGCCTTTTTCGTGGTCGATAATGCTGCGCTGGCGATGGGCAACTTTGGCGCTTATCCGCCATTCCTTGCTGCCAGTGCGCCGTTCTTCCTGTTCCTGCTGCTGGGTGAAACGGTCCTTATCCGCACCGAGGAATAAAGCTTTTCGCGAAAAAGTGGACACCGGTTTTTCGCAAAAAGAAAAGCGATAACAAGAATCTACAGCATTGCTTCTGATTCAACCTTTAAGCACAATGCTGTTGCCTGCACCCTGTGGCGCGCAGGCGAAGTCAGCGGTGCGACCCCATCGTGCTGCGGCCTATCCGCACAACGAGTGCAATCATGCCCCGATGGCTCGCCCGGTCATACGTTGATGGATGGCCAAGATGGGCGCTCAACCTCCGGTGCGCCTCTGGCAAAGCATGATAAGGCATGGATGGCAGCAAATGGTGCAAGGCATGATAACGCAGCCCGACAGGCGCCCACAATTCCGGCAGAATGCCCGGCGGGGGGACATTGACGGAATCGAGGTATTGCGCCGTCACGGTCATCGGCTCGCCGTCATTTTCCCACAAGTGCGCGACAAGCGTGCGTAGCTGATTGAAAACAGCCACGCCCGACAGGATGACCATTGCAACCAGCAGCGGCTTCCACCCCAGCAGCGGAACACTGGCCACGAGCGCGATCGCCCAGATGCTCGCCAGCGTTTCCTGCCACATTACGCGGGCCTTCATTTCGCCTTCAGGCGGGCGACGACGAAACCCCGGATTGATCGACAACGCGGAAAAGCGTTGCCAGACCACGCGGCGCAGCGGCGGGATAATAACGCCCAGTGGCACCAGCACGGCGCAGCGCAGGATAAGCGCGGGCGGGGCCAGCATGGCGACCAGCACGAATGTAGGCAGCGACCACGGCTTCATCAGCGCCAGCGGCAGATATTCAGGGTCATCCGCAGTCCCGTAACGCGTGCGCGCATGATGCAAAGTGTGGACACCTTCATACATGAAGGATGGCGTCAGCAAGGGGATCCCGACAATGAGGTTCCAGGCCACGCGAAAGCCGGGCAGCGCATCGCGATGGATATGGGTCAGTTCGTGAATGAACAGCAACGCCCGATAAAGTGCGAGAACGGCGATCACTCCGCAGACCACGGCGAGCGGGATATTCTGGAGCATGATGGCCCCTGCCAGCGCGCCATAACCCACCAGCGCGGACAAGAGCATATCGGGCCAGTAAAGCGACGGTTTCGCCTCAGCGATGTCGCGCGTCAGTTCCACGGCAGCCCGCAGCATTGCCATATCATCGCTTTCCCGCTGATGCGCTGTGCGCGGCAAGTCAGCCCCGTCGGGAACGGGCGCGGCTGGTCCGCGCAAGGGGTCTTTTGAAGAAGCGGTGGCAGGTGTGGCCATGGTATGAACAATCCAGAGGTGAGAGCGACATGACGCACCACGCCATTCCGCAGCCGATGACAAGTGGCAAGGATAGCACGCGCGTCAAGTCCCGCAACGGTCTGCTTGACTATGGTTGCCAAAGCACGGACAGAGCAAACCGGACCTGAACAGGGCGGAAGGCTCTTTCAGGCCCGGATCGAGACAAGGCGAACAGATTGTGACGGATAGCGAACTTGCCATCACCCCGGTCGCGGGGAAAAAGGATTTCAACGCCTTTATCGAATGCGCCTATCGCCTGAATGCGGGCGATCCCAACTGGGTGCCGCCGCTACGCAGTGAGGTCAAGGAACTGCTGACACCGGGCGGCAATCCGTTTCATGAACATGCTGACCAGCAGCTCTTCCTCGCCCGGCGTGGTGGGCGTGTCGTGGGGCGCATTTCAGCGCATATCGATCACCTTGCACTTGCCCAGCCGGCAGAACAGGGCATGGGGCCGGGAACAGGCAACTGGGGCATGTTCGAAGCAGAGGATGAAGGGGTCGCAGGTGCGCTTATCGCAGCAGCGGAGGCATGGCTGCGCGAACAGGGCATGACCCGCGTGCTTGCGCCGATCAGCCTTTCCATCTGGGAGGAGCCAGGCCTGCTGACGCACGGCCACGATCACCCGCCGATGGTCATGATGGGGCACAACAGCCCGCATTATCAGGGCTGGATCGAAGCGCTTGGCTATCGTGTGGCGAAAGTTCTCAGAACCTATGACCTCGATGTCACCCGCCAGTTTCCGCCGCTTGTCCAGCGCATTGTCAAATCGGGCGAAAGGAATGAGCGGATCACCGTCCGCGAGGTTGAACTGAAACACTTTGACCGTGAAGCGGCCATTATTCTCGATATTCTGAACGATGCGTGGTCGGATAACTGGGGCTTTGTGCCGATCACGCCTAGCGAAGTCGCCTATGTCGGCAAGAAACTGAAACCGTTGGTCCACCCGGAACTGATCCGTATCGCCGAACTGGATGGCGAACCGGTGGCATTCATGATGACCCTGCCTGACATGAACAGGGTGATTCAGGAAATTGACGGCAAGCTCCTGCCCTTCGGCTGGGCAAAGCTGCTGATGTGGCTAAGGAAGCCGCGCGATGCCGATATGCGGGTGCCGCTGATGGGGGTGCGCAAGAAGTTGCAATCATCCCGCCTTGCCAGCCAGCTCGCCTTTATGATGATCGAATATATTCGCCGCTCGGCCGTCGCAAAATTTGGCAGCAAGCGCGCAGAGATTGGCTGGATTCTGGAAGACAACCAGGGAATGGTGGCCATTGCCGATGCCATCGACAGCAAGATCAACAAGGAATATCTGATTTACGACAAGGCGCTGTAACGCCTTTCGCACCCGTGATCCGAAAAAAGAAAGACCTCCGCCTGCTGACAAGCGGAGGCCTTCCGGGATCGTATCACCAGCCGCTTGGACGGGAGGGGGGTCTCGGCGGTGACATGACGATAACGCGCTGCCCGAATGCTGGTTCCCGCACCCGCGAAATTATTTGCGAAAGAAAATGGCGGCCTGCAGGCATGCGCCATGCGGCAGGCCGGGAACCTATGTTACCGGGGAACGTTACTGCAGTCTTGGTAGGCGCAAATAGCGCAAAGGGAAGGGACGGACTTGCATGTCATTGGGTGATCAGATTGCCGCAAACCTGCCTTATCTGCGGCGTTATGCCCGTGCCCTGACCGGCAGCCAGAAAAGCGGCGATGCCTTTGTGCGCGCCACGCTTGAAGCTGCCCTGGCCGACCCTGCCCTGAAAGCCAGTCTCGCTGACGGGCGCGTCGGGCTTTACCGGGCGTTCACGCAGTTATGGTCGAGTGCAGCCCTTCAGCCTGAAGGCGCCGCTGGCCTTCAGACGGCAAGCACGCACGAGATCGCCGCCAGTGAACGGCTGGGGGCCATTACGCCCCTTAACCGGCAGGCCTTGCTGCTGACAACGCTGGAGGATTTCAGCGAGGCCGATACTGCGGCCATCATGGATATAGATGAAGCACAGGTCCGCGAACTGGTGCGCGAGGCGATCGACGAGATCGAGCGGGAATCCGCCACCAGCGTGCTGATTATCGAAGATGAACCGTTGATCGCCATGCAACTGGAAGATCTGGTGACCTCGCTTGGCCATGAAGTCTGCGGGTCTGCCGCGACGCGCAGCCAGGCGCTTGATATTGTGGCGCACCACAAACCGGGCCTGGTCCTGGCGGATATCCAGCTTGCCGACGGGAGTTCGGGCCTCGATGCGGTGGATGATATCCTGTCCATCGGGTCGGTGCCGGTAATCTTCATTACCGCTTACCCTGAGCGGTTGCTGACAGGAAACCGCCCGGAGCCGACCTATCTTGTGACCAAGCCATTTCGCGACGCGACTGTCCGCACCACGATCAGTCAGGCCCTGTTCTTTAATTAGGGCACTGTCCCTGGGTTGCAGTGTCTGAACAGGCGGGCGCGCCGGCTTGACGTATCGAAAACGCGCTCTTTTTCCGAACCGGCACAATCAGGCGGCATGAAACGCCGGATCGGGCGAAGTTAAGCTCAGCCTTGTTCCCCAGTTCGTTTGACACGATCCGCTCCAGCAATTCAGTGCCAAACCCGCGCTTGCGTTCCTTTGCGACTTCGGGACCGCCGCTTTCGCTCCAGAGAAGATCGACGCGATCATCGCCATGGTATTTCCAGCTTATCGTGACTTTGCCGCCCTCGACGCTCAATGAGCCATACTTGGCAGCATTTGTCGCCAGTTCATGAAGGGCAAGCCCCAGCGACAATGCTTCTGTCGGGGCAAGTTCGACGCGCGGGCCGCATATCTCCAGCCGTTGCACCTTGTCGCTAACGTAAGGCAGAAGCTCGGCCTCGATGACGGCGCGTATCGGGGTGCAGCCCCAATCCGACTGAGTCAGCAGATCATGCGTTGCCGAAAGAGCGCGGATACGTCCGGCCAGATCATCAGCGAATGAACTGACATCGCTTGCCCTGCCACGGGTCAGGGCAACCAGTGACAGAACATTGGTGAGTGTGTTCTTGACCCGATGGTTGAGTTCGCGCGTCAGCGAATCCCTGATGGCATGTTGTTCCTCGAACAGTTCGATCAGTTTCTGATCCTCGAATGCCTGTTGTGTCAGCAGACGCACCACGATCATCAACAGGCTTGCAACCAGTAACCCGAACAGCAGGGTAAGCAGGGACAGGAACGACAGGCTGGACTGGCGCGGCGCGACGACGGATACGACCCATAGCCTGCCCGCGACATCAAGGGATGCCTGTGTGGTTTGTCCAGCGGGTTCGGATAGATTGCTATGAGCGAGAAGAGTGCCCTGCTTCGCTGAACCATCGTAAAGCGTCACGCCGACGTGATCCAGATTTTCCGGTTTCAGAGCAGAACTGAGAAAGGTCTGCGCGTTGAAAGGGCTGTAGATAAAGCCTTTCAGCCGACGTGCATCGCCTGTCCCTGTAAAAACCGGCATGTAGATCAGAAACCCGTCCTGCCTTGCCCTGCCTTCCTGTTCCAGCACGACCTTGCCGCTGGCTGTGGGCTTTGTCGAAGCGGCCGCTGCATCCATCGCAGCGCGGCGCGTCCGTTCGGAATACATGTCAAAGCCGATTGCGCGCGCATTCCTGATGGTTTGCGGGGCGAGGTATGTGACGGGGGTTGCCCGTTCCTGATCGCTTGCAATGGCGGGATGAAAAGCAATTGCCGGCCCGTTTTCAAGAGCCAGTCTGCGATTGAAATCGGCAATCTGTCCGCGCTGGATCACAGGCGCCCAGCCGATGCCGTCCGAACCATAGGTATTGGTATCAAGGCGCAATTCGGTGACGAACTGGCGGAAAAGCGGGCCGTTGACCCGGTCGAGCGTTGCAATCAGCGCAGCCCCTGCGCGCAGGAACGATGCGCTGTCGTTTACGCGCTGCTGGACGGCGGAAACAACTGTCTGGGCAACCTGCTGCAAATTGGCGGCGCGTTTTTGTGCCTCGCTTTTCTCGATCGCGTAAATGCTGACAGTCGTGATCGCTGCAATCGCCAGAAATAACGCAACCGGCACGGCGCGCGGGAAACGCACGAGCCAACGGCGAAAGCGGCGTCTTGCGGTAATCCTGTTCAGCAAGTGACCCTGTCCCTGTTGTTATCCGGCCTTTCAGGTCGAAAAAGCCTGTGTGTTCGAATGGTTCGTCAGCCCCTGGGCACACCGATTAACCTCTGGATGCCCAAAGAGTCTACTTGTGACCAGTTGCGGGAACGAACAGCGCCGCGCATTGTTCCATTGATTGCGACAGGCAATTGATTTTGAACTGTGCGGATGAACAGATAGTATTGAAGCTGTGGAGCGCCAGGCAAAATTGTTGTGTGCAAACGAAGGGGGCAGGGCTTTCAAAAGCTGCTGGACGGATGAGCAAGGAAGCAAACAAAAATGACAAGGACCATCCGGTGAACACAGGCGCATCGGGCCATGTTGATAGACAGGGGCGTGTTGCGGTCGGTCGGGGCAAGCCCGAATGGACGCGTGGATTACGCGAGTTGTATGATTCGGT
>JAGREQ010000289.1 GCA_020446465.1 Novosphingobium sp.
CCGCTGCTGGAAGGCAGCGAGTGCAAGGAATATGCCGCCCACCTCATTCCCGAAGGCGGATACAAAGCTATTCCGCAGCTGGTGGGCGATGGCTGGATCGTCGTTGGCGATGCTGGCCAGTTCGTGAATGCGGTACATCGTGAAGGTTCGAACCTCGCCATGACAACCGGACGCATCGCCGCCGATACCGTGGTGTGGCTCACGCGCCGTAAGGAAGAAATGAGCAAGGCCAACTTTCTCGAATATGAAAAGCGGCTGGAGCAGACCTTCGTGATGAAGGACCTCAAGAAATATAAGGGTATTCCGGCCCTGCTTCATTCGAACAAGCAGAATTTCTTCGGCCTCTATCCCAAGCTGATCAGCGGCGCTCTCCAGACCTGGTTCCGGGTCGATGGCGTCGACAAGGTCAGCAAGGAGAAAGAGATTTTCCAGTCATTCCGTCGCAGCCGCACATTGCTGGGCATGATGGGTGACGCATTCAAGCTGGTGAGGGCATGGCGATGACACTTGTTGCGAAAGCTGCGGCGCCCGGCGTCAAGGTGGAAGAGAAACTCTTCCAGAACCGCTATCTGGTGGATGCGGGCAGGCCGCATATCCGGATCCGGACAGAGGGCAAACCGTCCCAGGAGCTGATCTCGATGATCTATATGTGCCCGGCTGGCTGTTACTCGCTCAGCGATACCGGCAAGGTCGAGCTGAGCGCTGATGGCTGTATGGAGTGCGGCACGTGCCGGATCGTGACGGCGCAGACTGGCGAGATCGAATGGAACTACCCGCGCGGGGGGTTCGGAGTGCTCTATAAATTCGGCTGAGAACAGGCGGGGGACGGCCTGTCACAATGTTGCATGTGCGAGGCTGCTGGGCCTGTTGTATCAATTCAGGCCATTATTATCACAGATTTCCGGGATTTATTGCACGATATGTCGATTCTGCGCTTGCGAATTTCGCGCATTACTGAGAACATTGTAACACGATTCGGCCAGCCACATGATGATCGGTGCTGGACGAAAGCAATCGACAAGCAAAATAGATTGGGAGAGTTGCGCCTGCCGGAAGGGAGGAGGTGCGATGATCGCGTCACATGAAGCGAAAGCAGCCATACCCCCAGCGCATATGCTGACCCATACTCGTGCCGATATCGCGTTGCGGGGTGTTTACGAGATTTCCAAAATTCTGGTCACACCAGACCGTCTTGAGCGCATGCTTGCCAATGTGCTCACATTATTGTCGAGCTTTCTGGATATGCATCATGGCATATTCGCGCTGCTGGATGACGACGGTGAGCCCCGAAGCGTCGTCGGCATCGGCTGGCGCGAGGAGCAGGCGCATGAGTATTTCGGCCGCCTGCCGGAGCGTGCGGTCGGACAGATCGTCACCACCGGCATGCCTGTTGTTGTCAGCAATATCAGCACGAGTCCGCTCTTTGCCGATTGGGAGCCTGAAGAGGGTGTTGCCGAGGATAGTCGAGTTTCCTTTCTGGGGGTGCCGATCAAGGATCGCGACAAGGTAATCGGGACGCTTACCATCGAGCAGATCTGGGGCAGTGAGAGCACGTATCATTCGGCTGACGAAGATGTGCGTTTTCTAACCATGGTCGCCAATCTGGTTGGCCAGACGGTGCGGTTGATGGGTGTAATCGGCAGGGACCGGGAGCGTCTGCTGGAGCGGCAAAGGCTGCTTGAAAAAGAATTGTCCGGCAGTTCGGCGGCATCGAAGAAGTTCGAGTCCAACGATATTCTGGGTGAAAGCCCAGCTATTCGCGCAGTGCTGGATAAAATTCGCATCGCAGGCGCCAGTCATTCGACGATCCTGCTGCGGGGTGAAAGCGGCACCGGCAAGGAGCTTTTTGCGCGGGCTGCACATGATTGCTCGCCGCGCGCGAAAAAGGCGTTTGTAAAACTCAACTGCGCGGCGCTTCCCGAATCCGTTCTGGAGTCGGAACTGTTTGGTCATGAAAAGGGCGCTTTCACCGGCGCGGTCAATCAGCGCAAGGGCAGGTTCGAACTGGCCGACGGCGGCACATTGTTTCTCGATGAGATCGGAGAGATATCATCGACCTTTCAGGCGAAACTGCTGCGTGTTTTACAGGAAGGCGAATTTGAACGGGTCGGAGGCACCAAGACGCTGAAGGTGGATGTCCGGATCATCTGCGCCACCAACAGAAATCTCGAACAGGCAGTGGCCAAGGGGGAGTTCCGCGCCGATCTTTATTACCGCATCAACGTGATCAGCATCAGGCTGCCCGCATTGCGTGATCGCAAGGAGGATGTTCCTGTCCTTGCGCGCGCGTTTCTTCAGCGTTTCGATGAGGCCAATCATACCCATCACGACCTTTCTGAATCGGCGCTTTCGATACTTGAAGGCTGCTATTTTCCGGGCAATGTACGTGAGCTGGAAAACTGCATTGAGCGTACGGCAACACTGGCGCGTGGGGAAGGCATTACCGCCGAGGACTTTGCATGCCGCCAGGATGAATGTCTCTCGGCGATGTTGTGGAGGAGCGCCGTTCCATCGTCGCCGTTCGATATCATCCAGCTTCCCAACGAACGGCCCGGGGACGTTGCGGTTTTGAACAGGCCGGCGGTTGCTGAGCCACCGCAAGCCGATAGCGCTTCCACGACTTGCGACAAGGCGGACGATTGCGAACATGTGAAAAGCGACAGCCTGAAGGTGAGCCGGGAACAATTGATCGCGGCGCTTGAAGCATCAGGGTGGGTTCAGGCGAAGGCCGCGCGTCTTCTCAAACTCACGCCACGCCAGATCGGCTACGCGCTGCGCAAGCATGGAATAGAGGTGAAGCGGTTCTGATCGCGATCTTGTGACAGCCGGGCCGTGTGCCCGGCACTGGACGATGGGATGGGTTTTCGAGTTACGTTTCGGTGAAGGAAATACATAGGACCGAGTAGCGCTATATTCGGCTGTATATAGATGGAGGTGCGAAAATTGAATGGCAGAGGAAAATATGTTCCGGCGGCTTTGATGCTATTTGCGCGCCACGGTTTCACGGCACTTTAGCGGGTATCATGGAAGAATGGGATGTCGTCCTGCTATCGCTCAAGGTGAGCCTTGTCGCCGTGCTGGGTATGCTGCCGCTTG
>JAGREQ010000290.1 GCA_020446465.1 Novosphingobium sp.
TCCGCAGACCCAGGGCAAGATAGAACGCTGGCACCAGACGCTCAAGAACCGCGTCCTTCTGGAGAACTACTTCCTGCCCGGCGATCTCGAACAGCAGATCGAGGCGTTCGTCGAGCACTACAACCACCAACGTTATCACGAGAGCCTCGACAACGTGACACCTGCCGATGCCTACTTCGGCAGGGCACCGGCCATCATCAAGCAACGAGAAAGGATCAAGCGAAAGACACTCGAATATCGGCGCTTGCAACACCGCAGGCTCGCCGCCTAAATATCAATCCAAGACGAGGCCCACGCTCCGTAAATCTACGCCGAGAATTGTGCCAAATGTTCTGACGACGGACAATCAAGCTTGGAGGAAAATCAGGGGGTCACGTCACCTTCTACAAATTCTTATATTGACCATATGGTTCAACGTTTAGTATATGGTAATCGCTTCTGACTGGGATGGGCGATTTCGTTCAGGTTGGATGCGCCTAGGTGCATGATAAGCACTTATCGTAAGGGGAGGTTACAAATGGCTAGCAGGGTTTCTCATCTATTATCGAGTATTTCGGTAGCTTCTGTTGTTGCAGCAGCTTCTGTCGCGACTCCGGCTCTGGCGCAGGATGCGGAAGGTGCTTCGTCGTCCAGCGGTTTCAACGAGATCGTCGTTACGGCTACCAAGCGCGAAGAAAAGCTGCAGGATGTCGGCCTTACAGTCAGTGCACTGGGCAGTGAGGCACTTGAAAATCGCCGTATCGAAAACGTGGAAGATCTGGCCAAGGCAGTCCCCGGGCTTGCCTTTGCGCCAAGCCCGAACGCGACACCGGTTTACACCATGCGCGGCGTCGGCTTCTTTGAAAGCTCCATCGGCGCATATCCGAACGTTGCGACATATATCGACCAGGCCCCCTTGCCGCTTCCCGTCATGACGTCGCTGACCGCCTTTGATCTGGAGCGTGTGGAGGTTCTCAAAGGCCCGCAGGGAACCCTGTTTGGCAACAACGCCACAGGTGGTGCCATCAACTTTGTTGCGGCCAAGCCTACCGATTCATTCCATGCGGGTGTGAAGCTGGGCTATGCCCGATTCAACACTGTCGACGTTGAAGGCTATGTCAGCGGGCCGGTGGCCGATACGCTGAATGCACGTTTGGCCGTCAAGGCCACGCGTGGTGACGACTGGCAGAAAAGCTATACCCGCGATGATACGCTGGGCGAAGTGAACCGCACTGCCGCCCGCCTGTTGCTGGAATGGAAGCCGACTGACCGGCTGACTTTCAATCTCAACGTCAATGGCTGGCGCGACAAGTCCGACACGCAGGCTCCTGCGCTGTATAACGATTACGGTCCCACGCCCACGTATAAGCGTGACAGTGAAGGCAACTTCATTCCGGGTGGTTCAATCCAGAACGGCTTCATTCCGTCGCTGGGTGTGATTGCGGGCGATGTTGACCTGTTTGGCACCCCGCGTGCCGCCATCGTGGACGGTGTGCCGACAACGATCGTCGGCAGCCCGTTCTCGACCTATCCGACCGCGCCAAAGAACCCGCGTGCGGCTGACTGGACGCCCGACAAGCGCCCTTATTCGAACAACAAGTTCTTCCAGGCTGCATTGCGGACGGACTTCGACATCACTGATACCATTCAGATGACGTCGATCACGGATTATATCAAATACAAGCACCTGAACGGCACGGAAGCCGACGGCACGTCGTTCAACGCGATCGATCTTGTCCGTGACTGGGGCCAGATCGAAACATTCGCACAGGAAGTCCGGTTCGCCAGCACTGACAACACCTCGCCGCTGCGCTGGGTGATTGGCGCCAACTACGAACGCACGTCTGCCGATGAGATCATCGACAATACATATTACGATGCATCGAGTGCCCACGGTGGGCAGTTCCAAGGCTTTACTGCTAACAGCTATCCCAGCTTCCAGGATATGGAAAACTGGGCAGTGTTCGGCAACCTGGAATTCCGGGTTAGCGACCTCATCAATCTGCGTGGTGGCATACGTTACACGGAAGCAGAGCGTAAGGCGGTACTCGGGAACGAGAGTACACCCGGTTATATTGAAAGGAGCCCTGTCGATTTTGGCATCACCAACTTCTTCAATGCAACGTGGCAAGCCCTGGGTTCGGGTGCGGGTGTTGCCAACCTCTGCCCCGGCGCGGTGGCCAATGGCCTGACCCAAGATGCTTGGGTCTATCAGCCTGTTGCCGATGGCGAGAGTTTCACGCTTAACCCCAACACATGTCAGGCTGAAACCTTCCGTACAAAACTGAAGGAAAACAACACCTCGTGGAGCCTCGGTATTGATCTGACGCCGGTTGATAACCTGCTAATCTATGCCAACGTTGCCCGTGGCTTCAAGGCCGGCAGCTTTCCAAGCGTTTCGGCGGCGACCACAAACCAGTTTGCTGCGGTTGTGCAGGAGAAGGTGACCAACTACGAAATCGGGTTCAAATCCACGATCCCCGATCTTCGGATGACGCTGAACGGCGCGGTGTTCTATAACGATTACCGCAACAAGCAGGTCCGCTCGAAGGTCGTCGACCGCATTTTCGGTTTCCTCGATGCGCTGCAGAACGTGCCCAAGTCTGAAATCAAGGGCGCCGAAGTCGAAATGGCGATGTCGCCGGTCGACGGCCTCAACCTCAACTTCGCGGCTACTTATCTCGATACCAAGGTCAAAAAGTACATCGGTGCTGACCCGAACCAGTTCTCGGGCGACTTCCTCAGCTACGCGCCCATTCCGCTCGATTACAAGGGCGCCAAGCTGCCGTTCGCGCCCAAGTGGCAGATTTCCGCATCGTTCGATTACACCGTGCCGGTTACTGACAAATGGAGCGCGATGTTCGGTGCGGCAGTCAGCGCGCAGACCAAGACCATCGCGGGCCTCTATGGTGCGGATGACGAGGTTTCGCAGCATGTCTACCGCGTCAATGGTCGCACACTGCTGGACCTGACGGCAGCGATGATCTCCGAAGATGGCTGGAAAGTCACCGTCTGGGGCAAGAACGTCACCAACAAGTATTACTGGACGAACGCGATCCTAAGCTTCGATACCAATGTGCGCTATGTTGGCCGTCCGGCGGAATATGGCGT
>JAGREQ010000291.1 GCA_020446465.1 Novosphingobium sp.
GGCCCTCTCAGGATCTTCACCGACAGTGCGTTTTGCCCCTGAACGCCCAATTTTTCATAGCAGCGCTTGAGGTGTGTGCGGATGGTATTGATGGAAACGCCGAGATTTTCCGCGATCTCTTCAGGCGACTGACCCGCCGAAAGCTTGAGCGCCACAGCGGCCTCCTGAGCCGTCAGCCCATAGGCCAATTCGAGCAGCTCCACGCGCGAGGCATCCGCATCCTTGCAATCAAGCGCCGGATCCCGCATCACCACGACGGCTACCGGCCCGCCGCGCTTGAGCGACGCCTGAAGCAGGCTCTTCGGCTTGAAGACATAGCCGACGGCACAATCGCCGTGGACAATAACGCCCTCCAGACCGCTGCTGGATTGCCTGAAGCCCTGTTTCAAAAACAGGGCGGCCTGTTTGCCCCGGCTGCCGTGGAGCCTTTCGACAATCTCGTGAAAAACGTTGTTCGCTGTGACGATTTCGAGATTATCGTTGACGACGGCAGTGCCGATCGCAAGCTGTTCGACCACATTTTGCAGGATCACGCCCATTGCGGCGCTGTCGAGAAGTTTCTGATTGAGCTCAAAGGCGCGCTGCCAGTGTGGCATGAGCTGCATGATCTTGTGCAGAACAGCCGCCTCGCTCTCATCGCCGTCAAGCTCGGCTTCACTGGCAAACTGTCCGATCATCTGCACCCAGTGGCGGTCATTGTGCACGCCGCTGTAACAAAGCTCCAGCAAATCTGCCTCGGAGTTGTCTTCCGGCTTGTTGCCGTAAGTCAACGTTGACAGAAAATCAGGCTTTTCCTCCACGCGACTGATGTCTGTTTCGATATCGGCCCCATGCTCGTCAATCAGGAACGGCAGGATTGCATTGAATGTCCGGGTGACATCGAAATCGAGGTAATAGTGCGTATAGCCATTCTTGATCATCACCGCATCAGCCGACTGTGCGCCAAGCGTTTTGAAACTCTCATTGAACTGGAGCACTTGGGACCAGTCGCCCAGTAAGGAATCGAATTCGCCATAGGTTGTCAGAATGCGGGTTCCATTGGCGAGTTTCGGGCTCCGCGCCTGTTCAACCATACGCGTGTAGCCCTTTGCGATAGAGGACCAGTAGCCAAGTGTCGGAACTAGCCATGCATCCGTGTCGCTGTGGCTCTTCTCGATAAAGTCCTGGTCCCTGCTCAGGACAAAGTCAGACGCTGCATGTGCGGAAAAACGCTCGTCGAGAAAAGATTGAACATGGTGAAAAGCATGCTGGTCAGGCACGTTCGAGGGCGCGAGAAGGAGCCTTGCCTGAGTGAACGCCTTTGTGAAAAATGCAAGACCCTTGCTGTAGGGCGGCGGCGACATGAAGACGATGCGGCGCGCCAAATCCGGCATTTCCTTCATCAGATCGACAATCAGCATCGCCGAAATATTGGGGGCTATGACAATGCGATCTTCCCAGGCGACGTTGCGGAACGCCTCCTCCAGAAAAAACCGCATGTCGCTTTTCAGATCGTCCCAGCCCGTTTTGGGGTCGAGATGCGCGCGCGGCGTGTTCTTCGATACGGATTGTCCGTGTCCTCGCAGATCGCCGGTATGAACGGTGAAGCCAAGCCAGTTGAGCTTTTCGCAAAGGGGAAGCATGTAACCGGAATGGGTCGGCTGACTGTGCCCGACGAAGGCATGCGGCCTGCCGCGCACGCCTTCAAGCGTGCGTTTCAAAAGGACTGTCATGTCCTTCTTGACAAAATACTGAGTCTTCAAGGCAAATGTTTCCCAGACTCATGGTTTCTGAGTTGGATCAAATCTAGTGAGTTGGGTTCAATTGGATAGCTAGGGAAATCCGGAGGTTTGATGGACGTTACGGATTTCATCGAGCTTGCAAGCAGCGCTTCAACCAAGGCAGCGCTTTTCGCGAAAACCAGTCTTTTTCTGGAAAGGCGTGGCTTTGACCGGCTTGTCTATGTCTGGGCGCGGCCGAAGGGCATCAGCGTTTTCTCGACTTTTTCAGAAAGCTGGCTTTCCCGCTACACGGAACAGAACTACGATCGCTGCGATCCGTTTTTCCGCTATTGCTGTGCCACCACTGCGACCATACGCACCGGCGCCGATTACCTGCCAGACTACGACTATCTGTTGCCGGCGGAACGGAGAGTCATCGAAGAGGCCGGCGAAGCCGGCGCGCGTGCAGGCTTTTCCGTAATCGGCTCGACAAATGCCACCCGCATGCCCGGAGGTTTCAACCTGTGCTCGACCATGGGGCGGAAGCAGGTCGAGAAAATTACGGCAGAACAGGGCGACACTCTGCGCCTGGTCTCGCTCTACGCATTCGAAAAGATGAAAATGCTGCCAGGCAGCGAAAGCGCGAGACCGAAAAATCTGACGCGCCGTGAAAAGGAGTGCCTGCTGTGGGCGGCCAGCGGTTTGCGCAATGCGGCGATTGCCGACAAGCTGCGGATATCAGAGGCAACGGTGGAATTTCATATGCAGAACGCCAGAGAGAAACTCAGCGCGCGCACCCGTGACCAGGCCGTCGCCATCGCGCTTTCCAATGGACTGATTGCACTTTAGACAGCGGATTCGGGCTATTCCGGTTTGGCGGCATTGTTGTCGCTGTCGGAATGGTAACTCCATTCGAAATGCGTTCTGACCTTTCCATCTGCATCCGGTTCGGCGGTTACAAACATCGCGATAAAGACACTTAAGGTCATCATCACGAAGGATATGTATAAACTCGCCACCTGTCCCAACAGCGAAAACGGTTTGAATTCAAACGTCTCGCCGACACAAACTGGCGGCTCGCCCGGCTTTTTCGGTGCGAGTATGGTGTAAAGCTGCCGTGTCGCCGTGGGGCGTCTGCCGTGAACGGTACTGTCAGTCCATTGCCAGTCGATCGATTGGCCGTGATAGGGCCTGTCGATCAACAGCAAACGCACATTCCAGACGCGCGGCAATCCGCTTTTCTCGTGCCTGCCTTTGGATAAATCCGGCACCATGTGAGTGGGCTGCGCCATGATGGCAAGTCCGTTGAGCTTCGCGCGGCGCAGCCTGACCATTTTGGACCAGTAAAAGCCGACGACCAGAATCGAAACGCTGCACACGCAAAGCCC
>JAGREQ010000292.1 GCA_020446465.1 Novosphingobium sp.
CCCCGTGGTCTTTCTCGAAAACGAACTGGTCTATGGCCGCACGTTTGATGTGCCGCAGATTGACGACTACGTCTTGCCAATCGGCAAGGCGCGCGTGATGCGCGAGGGGGCTGATGTCACCATCGTCAGCTATTCAATTGGTGTCGGGCTTGCGCTGGAGGCCGCCGGCCAGCTTGCGGACGAAGGCATTGATGCCGAAGTGATCGATTTGCGAACCCTGCGCCCGCTCGACAAGCACACCGTTTTGCAAAGTCTCGCGAAGACGAACAGGCTTGTCATTGCCGAGGAAGGCTGGCCGCAATGTTCCATCGCTTCGGAAATCACAACGATCTGCATGGAAGACGGCTTTGACCATCTTGATGCGCCAGTCCTGCGGGTGACGAATGCCGATGTACCGCTGCCTTATGCGGCCAATCTGGAAAAGATGGCCCTTATCGACGCTGCGCGGATTATCGAGGCTGTGAAAAAGGTCTGCTACAGATAAACCATTCCGGGGCCAGGTGCTGCTAAACGCCGGCGTTGTTGGCGTTCGCAGCTCCACCCCCGTTCCCGTTGTTTGCGCCGTTGCCTCCGTTGGAGCCATTTGACCCGCTCGCGCCGGAACTCGTCGTGCTGGTGGACGTGCCGCCCGCAGGGGGAACAACAGCAAGCGGATTGTCGAATACGGAACAGTCCGCAACCCGGTCGGGCGTTGACGGCGTGCGTTGATAGATTGCCGTCAAGTCACGGCTGTCGCGCACATTGAAGGCCGCAGTCGCTGTCAGCTCGCTCGCCAGCGGATAGAGATCGCCTACCAGCGGCTGATAATCGTATGCGACTTCCACGAACATCACTGCATCATTGGGCAGGGCCATCACTTGTGTGCCTGCTGGCCCCATGCCAGTCATCCCGCCGGAAAGGCCGTCACCCTCGACTCCATAGCTGGAAGCGTGGTTCTTCTTGCCGAGGCACCTCTGCCAATGAATGTATTGTTCATCAGTGGTTGTGCCCGGCCTTTGTTCCAGGCTGCTGATGATTACGCGGCCATGTTCGAACAGATCGACTTTTACACCGCTTGCGATGTTCACACCTGCCAGCAGATCGTTGATGTCGGATTCGTAGATCTTGCGGTTGGTGAGCGTGGATGTATCGCCAATGCGTGAGGCGTTGTCTGCAATATGGAGTGCAGCATCGCTGATCTTCATCTGCGTAATGGCGAGATAGGACGTTTCCAGACCCATCAGCCCTGCCGTCATCAACAGCGGCATGGAGAGCGCGAACTCCGTCATCGCTACGCCAGACCGGCACCGGGAAAGCTGCTGCATGATCCGTTTCATGCGGGAGCGCGATTTGCCGTTCATGGGCAATTCCTTACAGGCGGCGGGCTGGTGTCCTGGATGTTCCAGGGCTGGTTACGCAAGACAGTGCTGGCCTGCGTCGTAATCTGTGGTGACAGGTTGATCATGTTATAGATCGGGAAGGCGCGGTCATAGCTGACTGTCACCGTGTAAAGCACGGTATCGCGCGCGCCGCCAAAACCGGCCCGGCCACGGTCCGCATCCCACTGGTTGTTGTTGTTCGCGTCTTCGTAGGCTTCGTTGTTGTTGCACAGGCCATCGCCATTGCTGTCGGTAAAGTCTTCTGGCTGTGCGACATTGGAGAACGTGGCATAGGCCTTACGGTCAAAGTCTATCTGCGCGCTCGGCACGATATTGCGAACGGCGCGTGATACGTTTGTGTCGATCGTGGTCTGGCCTGAACTGGCGCCCTGAATGGTGGAATCGCGCGCGGCTTTCTGGATTGCGCCTTCCAGCAGGGCATTTGTGTAGATGTTGTATCCGGCATCGAATGTGCCGAGCAGGAGGATCATCAGCACTGGCAGGATCAGCGCAAACTCCACCAGCGCGGCACCTTTCGTATCGCGCGCCAGATTGTGACGACGAAGACGGATGGAAAGGTTGCGCCGCACCATCAATCGGTAATCCGCAATTCGCCAAGCTGCTGGGCGATGGTGGAAAACGTGTTGCTTAACTCCGCTGCATTGGCGGCTTCAAAGGCGTGGCCGGGACCTGCACAAGCCGACATGATCGGGTTAAGCGAAGTGCCGAAACTGACGACCCAGACGGTGATGTTGCGCTTTTTCACTTCATCACAGGCCACGGCAAAACGGTTTTCGACTGTTTGCGTCAGGTTATATGTGCCGCCGGAATGCCAGCGGCGTTCATCCAGCGGTTCAACGCCATAGGCGCCATAGCTAAGGTCCAGCGGGTCGGTCTGGCCGTCCGTCAGGAAGATGAGGTGGCGACTGGTGGAACGCCCAGGCCGGTCCGCATTTTCGGTTGCAAACAGGCCAGTCGGGGAAAGCAGACGTCCACCCCAGATCATCCCTATATCGTGATAGGTGCTGCCTGCCGGTTGCAGGGTCGCCAGATAGGCATCGAGTTCCGAACTGGTGATTGTCGCCAGATTGCGCGCCGGGGCAGGGCAGGCGGCAAACCCGCCGGTGCCCGCGTTGATATATTCGTTCGACGTTACTTTTGGCGGCTTGTTCCACGATCCTGAACCGTCCCACCGGATCGCGCGGTCAAACACGATGTTAGGCAGCATTGGCCGCCATTGGGTTGACGTGTCGCCAACCGTGGGAACCAGATCAATATCAAGGTCTTTCGCTTGGCTGAAATTGACGTTTGCGTAGTCAGAAATTTCGTACGTGCTGCGTTCTTCCATGCAGCCGTTTGACAGGCTCCGCCAGTCGGACACATCAACCGAGATAGGCCAGTATTTCCAACGCCATATGTCTCGTATGACAGGGGTTGTCACCCCGTCATATTCAAACGTGTAATTGGTATAAGTGCGTGACCAGATTTTGCAGATGTTGTCCTCTAATGAAATCCAGTATTCCGTGCCGTTATAGGTGCGGACGTAATGCTTGATGTTTTGCGTGCCGGCGGGCGGTCCTTCGTAGGGGACATTCGTCTCGCTCAGCAGCGTGATGTTGTCGGTCTTGGTATTGCCGTAATGAGCGGAGTCACAAGTTTACTGCCAATCGCCGCCGCTCGTTACGATTTCGTCGTTCCCGCGCGGTGCAGGGTCATCCCCTG
>JAGREQ010000293.1 GCA_020446465.1 Novosphingobium sp.
TCTCAATGCGCGTGTCGGTGTTTCCCATGACGTAATCAAGGTTCAAACCTAAATACCGCGCTATGGCTGGGAAGTGTCGAGAGTCCTTGGTCTTACAAGTCAAAATCAGGCTGATGGTGCCTTGGGTAACACCGATAACATCAGCCAAGTCACCTTGATCCATCTTCAATTCAGCCATGCGAGCACGGATGCGTTGAGCACGAATCGGGCGCTTATCCTTCATGGAAACAGGCCTAGCGCATGAAATATTCACACTCGTATGAGTTTGCTCTTGCACTAATACGATTTCACTAATATACGCTCATGAATATGAGCAAACTCAAATTCAGCCTCACTCGCTTCGAAGCCCTGCAAAAAGTCCGGGCGAAGTATCGCACCGATGCGGCAATGGCTTTGGCGTTCGACGTAACGCAGCCGACCGTCTGGCGCTGGCTCAATCAATCGAAACAGCTTCCCGCAGAGCATGTCTTGACTGCGGAACGGCTGACCGGCGTTTCCCGTCATGATCTTCGTCCGGACCTTTACCCGCGCGATTATCCCCCTGCCCCCGATGCCCGCTGGAACGGTGTCGATCGTCGAGCAGAGCGCGCAGCATGACATTCTCTCCATCATCGAACCCCCGGCGCGGCCATCCAAGCGTGACCCCGCCACGCCGGGCAAACTCTGGCCGGGTGACTATCGCCGCCACCCGGCCAGTCTCTTCTTTCTGCACGCCGCGTACAGCGCCGTCATCGGGAATGGCTGACAAAGTTTCCCCTCACCGGGCGAACGCAGTATGACACTGCCGGTTGAAGAACAGCGGCAAGCGCGCGTGGCCCGCAACCTAATCCGCGAGGCAGGCGGCCTTGAACCGGCGGCAGAGCATGTCGGCAAGGGCAAGAGCCAGCTTGGCCGATACCAGTCAGCGCACGAGCCTGACTCCATCACCCTGCGCGATATCGAACTGCTGGAAGGCGTCACCCACGGAAAGGCCGGGCACCCCATCGTCACCCGATATCTGGCCCAACAGGCCGGTTACGCGCTTGTCCGTCTGCCAACGGCAGTGCCGCACGGCAACGAATTGCTGCAGTTGGTCGCCCGGCAGGCGAAGGAAAGCGGCGATATCACCCAGGGCGTCATCGCGGCGCTGGACGATCAAAGCGTTGATCTGGGCGAAGTGCGCGCCCTGCGCCGCGAAGTCGCAGAACTGATCGACGCTGCTGTCGCCATGGACGCCCATCTTGCCGCCTACGAACAGGAGTTGTCCTGACATGTCTGGAGAGGGAACCGTCCCATCGGCGCGGATGCACGACACGCGCTTTCGCCGGGGCACGATCAGCTGCCCGGTCTGCAATGCCCACGCCCGCATTTGCGGCAACGAACAGGCATCGCCCTTCGTCAAGATTTTGTGGTGCCAGTGCACCAACGTCGATTGCGGGATGACATGGCGCATGGACCTTAGCCTGGTCCACATCGTCAGCCCTTCGGCAATCACGCACGATCTTGACCTGCCGCCACCGCCCAACGGCTTTCGCCATCACACTTATCCCGCCGGGCCGCCATCCCAATGGCCCGATCCCAATCAGACAACGATTTTCGACATCTGCGACGACGACGATCCGTCTGGCTCGCAGGCCGATCAGGAACGCAACGCCGCCTGACCAGCCACCAACCTGTTTCAACTGACTGTCGGAGAACCCGCACCGGCAGGCAGGATTCTGCACCCAGCGGGGGGAGCAAGCCGTGGACGACACACTGCGCCAGAATATTATCTCCCGCCTGCGGACGGACTACAAGTTTCCGCCGTCCAAAGGGCGTGTCGTACGCGGTGGACGATGCCCGGACTGCAAGGGCAAGGAACTCTATTTCTACACCGAAAACCCGTGGATGGTGAAATGCGGGCGGGAAAACAAATGCGGGCACGAATGGTCCACCCGCGATCTTTATTCCGATCTGTTTGACAACTGGGGCGATCGCTTCCCGCGCACGAACGACGATCCGCACGCGGCGGCCAAGGCATACCTGCGCGACGAACGCGGGCTGAATATCGTCAAGCTGGCCGGATGCTACACACAGGAATCCTATGTCGATCGCAAGCTGGACGCGCAATCGGAGACTGTCCGTTTCACGCTGCCGAACGGGGGCTTCTGGGAACGCCTGATCGACCGGACTTACCGTTTCGGAAAAAAGAAGGCTAACTTCCCCTACGGTTACAGTTATCGCGGGCTGGCATGGCACCATCCGCGCCTGACATTTGAAGATTTAGCCAGGGCGGACGAAGTCTGGTTTGCAGAAGGCATCTTCGACGCGGTGGCGCTGGGCGAAGCGTTTGAAGCCGCACGGACCGGCGCAAGGGCCGCTTCCACCCTTTCCACCAACAACTACCCGGTCACATGGCTGAAGCAGCTAGCAGACGCTGTGGCCGCGCTGGGCACGGATGCGCGGCGACCCACGCTGGTGTTCGCTTACGATGTCGGTCCCGCCGGGGTGCGTTGGACCCGTGAATACGTGGAACTGGCCAAGAAGGAAGGATGGAAGGCCCGCGCCGCCCAGGTCCGCCCTGATGGCGAAGGGACGAAGCTGGACTGGAACGATCTGCTGAAACGCAAAAAGCTGACGGCAGAAGATCTCGAAACCTATCTGGAAAACGGCGCGATCACCATTGCGGAAAGCGCGGCGGAAAAGGCTTTCCTGCTCTACCGTCGTTCACGGCGCAGCGAATTCCCGCTGACGTTCAAAAGCCGCCAGCTTTGGGCCAAGTTTTCGGTCGAGCGGATCAACGAGCTGATCCAGTCCTATGGTGAGGACAAGACGCTCGCCTCCCTCACCAACGAACAGAAATGGGACATGGCCGCGCGTGAAGCGGTCGAAATTCACGAAATCGCCAACTGCATATTTCGCGCTCTCTATTTCCAGCGCGATGAAGCATTGAACGACAGCAGCTATTACGTCCGCGTCGATTTCCCCGGAAAACAGGACACGGTGAAGGCAGCTTTCCCCGGCAACACAGTCCTGAAAGAAGGGCCTTTCGCCGATCGTCTCGTCTCGGTTGCGCCGGGGGCCATCTTCGATGGCTCGACCCGACAGCTGAAAACGCTGA
>JAGREQ010000294.1 GCA_020446465.1 Novosphingobium sp.
ATACGCTGATCGAACAGGCCGAACAGGGCGTCGATTATTTCACCATCCATGCCGGTGTCCGCTTGCCCTATATCCCGATGACGGCCAAGCGCGTGACCGGGATCGTTTCTCGCGGTGGCTCGATCATGGCCAAGTGGTGTCTTGCTCACCACAAGGAGAGCTTCCTCTACGAACACTTTGACGACATTACCGAAATCATGAAGGCTTATGACATCGCCTATTCGCTGGGTGATGGCCTGCGCCCCGGCTCGATCGCTGACGCTAATGACGAGGCGCAGTTTGCCGAACTCTACACCCTGGGCGAACTGACCAAACGTGCGTGGGAGCAGGACGTACAAGTAATGATCGAAGGGCCGGGGCATGTGCCCATGCACAAGATCAAGGAAAACATGGACAAGCAGCTTGAGGCCTGCGGTGAAGCGCCGTTCTACACGCTCGGCCCGCTCGTTACCGACATTGCACCGGGATATGACCATATCACCAGCGGCATCGGCGCAGCGCAGATCGGCTGGTATGGCACGGCGATGCTTTGCTATGTCACGCCCAAGGAGCATCTGGGCCTGCCTGATCGTGACGACGTGAAAGTCGGCGTCGTCACCTACAAGCTCGCCGCCCACGCGGCCGACCTTGCGAAAGGCCATCCTGTGGCCAAGGTGCGGGACGATGCGCTTTCCCGCGCCCGGTTCGAGTTCCGCTGGCGCGACCAGTTCAACCTTAGTCTCGACCCTGATACGGCAGAGCAATACCATGATCAGACCCTGCCCGCAGAAGGCGCCAAGACAGCGCATTTCTGCTCCATGTGCGGGCCGAAGTTCTGCTCGATGAAGATCACGCAGGAAGTGCGAGAGTTTGCGGCGAAGCAAAACTCGGACAGCTATCTCGCGGCGACAAAGCCGAGTGCGAATGCTGATGAAGGGATGGAGGAAATGGCCGAAAAATATCGGGAAGGCGGGGATCTTTACATGCCGTCAGGTGGCTGATCTATCGCAAGTCTGGCAAAGATGTGCCACATGCCCTGTTGAGCGCGTGCTGGCTGTGGGCCACGTTTGATGGAGAGGATTGGGGATGAGTGAGGCGAAAGCAACTGGATCGTGCCTGTGCGGGGCAGTGCATTATACGCTGGAGGCAGCGCCGGTGGGCACATTCGCTTGCCATTGCAAGGATTGCCAGCGTCAGTCCGGCACAGCGTTTTCCGTCATCATGGGTGTGCCGGAATCTGGTGTCAAAGTGGAAGGTGAACCTGCAACTTATCTTGGCAGGGGCGACAGCGGCAACGCAGTGCAGCGCAAGTTTTGCGGCAAGTGCGGATCGCCCCTGTTTTCGATAGTGGAGGCAACGCCGGGGGTGTTGTGGATCAAGACCGGCACAATCGACGATACGCACAGCCTCAATCCGCAAGCGCATATCTGGGTCAAGAGCAAGCAGTGCTGGGTTGATACCGGCGAACTGCCGACATTCGATACGGACCCTGTTCTTTGACCCTTCGCACGGCATCGTGCCAGTGCGGTCAGTTGCAAGTGTGCTGCACGGGTGAAGCAGCGCGGATTTCCATGTGTCACTGCATCGCCTGCCAGCAGCGCACGGGTGCGCCGTTCAGTGCAAACAGCAGGTTCGCGCGGGAGAAACTGGAAATTCAGGGTGACAGTCGCACATGGGAGCGCAAGGCCGATACTGGCAACGGCGTGATCCACCATTTCTGCCCCGATTGTGGCACAACCGTATTCTGGGAACTGACGGGCTTTCCCGATGTGGTCGCCGTGGCCAATGGCCTGTTTGCAGACCCGACCTATCCCGCACCGACCGTTTGCGTTTGGGAGGAAAGCAAGCACAGCTGGACGGACGATATCGCCAATCAGCCGATGGAGCGCTGGGCGAAAATGCCGGAGTGAGTCGAGGTTTATCAATGGCACGGGGTGCCACGGCCCTGACCTAACAGCCTCGCGTATTATTTGTTCTCAGCGCCCTTTTTTCCGAAACCACCTTCGCGCCGAAAGGCTTCGGTCGTCAGTTTGCGAATCATATCTTTCACTTCGCCTGGAGTGTCGCCACTGATGACTTCAACATAACCGATGCCTGCGCGCCGCAGCGCCTCTTTCTTCACAGCATCGCGCGCAGCAGTTTCCATGCCCAAATGGTGGCCTTTGCCTTGAAATTCGATTGCATGGAGCGGCTTGCAATCAGAATCCACAATCAGCAAATCGACACGCTTGGAATTTACGGCGAGATAAGCGCCTTGATCAGGGCTGGAGAGAATTTCGCCGAGTGAAACTTGCCCCATCGCCCGCCAGTCCGGGCTATATTCGGCCAATGCCGCATCAATCACGCCCAACAATCGCTTTTCGCCTTGATTAAGGAGTGTTCGGGCCTTGAAGCTGGCACCCATAACCAGACGGAGTTGTTCTGCGGCAATGTCTGTCGCCTTGCCTTGCTGATCGCCGGGGCTGCCAATCGTGCGCGGCGATCTGCCGTTTTTACCTCGAGCCTGATTGCGACCCTTCCAGTAAGCGCGTCGCTCTGCCCGGCGCAGTGCTTCTCCGACACGCTCAACTGCGATGCCGCAAATGGCGCCGATCCCAAGGACCAGAGCAAGTAACAACGGTTTGTCAATCAAGGCTATGATTTCGTGGGGCATTAGACTTACAGCTATAGGTCTGAAATGGAGAAAAAGTAAATCAGGAAGATAGTCTGTAGTCGCTGGCCCTCGCGTGTCAGTAATCAAGAACGTCTGGCAACCGCCTGTCAGACATGACGATCAACGCTTTTTGACAAACTCTGCGCGCAGGACGAGGCCTTTGATACCCGGATATTTGCAGTCGATTTCCTGGCTATCGCCCGTCAGGCGGATGGACTTGATCAGCGTACCCTGTTTCAGGGTCTGCCCGGCGCCTTTGACTTCCAGGTCCTTGATAAGCGTGACCTGATCGCCATCAGCCAGCAGGTTGCCCACCGCATCGCGCACTTCCACCGCTTCGTCAGCCGCGCGTTTCGCGGCCAGTTCGGAGGCGGGCATCCATTCGCCGCTGTCTTCGTCATAGACATAATCTTCGTCATCGCC
>JAGREQ010000295.1 GCA_020446465.1 Novosphingobium sp.
GGTATTCGCGACGAATTCAATCTTGAAAAGCTGCGTTATCACAAGATAGTGATCATGACGGACGCCGACGTTGACGGGGCGCATATCCGCACGCTGTTGCTTACGTTCTTCCATCGCCAGATGCCCGACGTGATCCGGGCAGGGCACCTCTACATCGCGCAACCGCCGCTCTATAAAGTCAGCAAGGGGCGCAGCGAAGTCTATCTGAAAGACAATGCCGCGCTGGATCGCTATCTGGTCGAGGCTGGCACGAACGGGCGGATTCTCGAAAGCGCGGGCGGTGCGCGCGGGGGGGCGGACTTGTCCGCACTGGTCGAACATGCGCTGCGGCTGCGTAACCTGATGGGCTTCGTCCCGCGCCGTTATGACAGCGCGATTGTCGAGCAGATGGCGCTGTCTGGCGCGCTGACGCCCGGCCTTTCTGCCGATGCCCGCCGCGCTGCGCTGGAGAAAGCCGCATCGCGCATGGCGACAGGCGACAGCGAAGCGACA
Organism: Novosphingobium sp.; assembly: GCA_020446465.1. GTDB lineage: Bacteria > Pseudomonadota > Alphaproteobacteria > Sphingomonadales > Sphingomonadaceae > JAWKXU01. Next base: position 493 of record JAGREQ010000295.1, read on the forward strand.
TGGAGCGTTGTAATCGAAGAGAGCGGCGCGCTGCGTTTCGATCGTGTCTGGCGCGGGGTGACTGATGTGCACCGGATCGACGGTGCGTTCCTTGATAGTGCCGAAGCGCGCAAGCTGGACCGGCTGGCGCAGGAACAGGCCGATGTTTATGTTTCGCCTGCGCGTCTGGTGAAAGGCAGCGCCGATATTACCGAAGCTGATACCGCCGCCGATACCGATGAAGAGGACGCGGTCGAAATCAGCGGCAAGGCGGGTGACGGGACCATCCACCGCCCGACGCAATTGCTGGATGCGGTGCTGGCCGCAGGGCGCAAGGGCCTTTCCGTGCAGCGTTACAAGGGGCTGGGCGAAATGAATGCCGAGCAGCTTTGGGAAACCACGCTCGACCCTGATAACCGCGCGCTGTTGCAGGTGAAAGTGGAAGACGCCGACGTGACGGACGAAATCTTTACCCGCCTGATGGGCGATGTGGTGGAACCGCGCCGCGACTTCATTCAGGAAAATGCCCTGAACGTTGCCAATCTGGACGTGTGATTGACGGGGCAGGCTTTGGGGGCGCGTGAGACATGCCCGCGCGCCCAAAGGTCCGCTATCGGGAAATCGCCGGACCCACTCCAATGACAGGAATGGGGATGGTTAGCGGGCGCTTGCGTTCTCAACTTCAATGCGATCGATCAACTACGAATAATCATTTCGAAACTCATCTGATTTATCATCTTGCGATGAATGCAATTCCAGATCAGACCGTGCTAACTGCAAGTCAAATTGACTGGGCCTCAACATTGACAGAAGTCAACGCTTGGCGTGGCGAGTGCATGCATCATTTCTCAGCGATAGAACAAGCTGTTACACTAACATTATTGGCTCTGGATGGAGCAAAGCCGTCCAGCTCAACAATCCGTTTACGTCACCTGATTGGCCAGCGCTTTGAGGATCTTGGGGAAGCGATTAAGCCTGACGGACCGTTTGCGGAAATCGGTAAGACCACATCCAAAACCTTGGCGCATTATCGTCAGCAACACGAGGCTTTTCGAACTCAACTTTGCCATGGGCATATTACGGTTGCTGTTGTTCCCAATGGCCACTGGCTGCTCGTAATACGCACCCTGTCGATCCGCAGCCGTCAAGCCGACTCTGGACTCATTGTAATCGAAAAGCCCGATGCCCTGAGGCATCTCGAAGAACTCAAGCGTGACGGTCAGAAATTGGCTTCAGCTTTGGGGCAAATGCGTAAAGCAGTTGTTGGGCCGCTCTCAACGTGACGTCCGCAATGGGGGCGTGTCCTGACAGGCGGCTTTTTACCCGAAGCCTCGTTCAAACCCGCCGTTGCGTTTCGTTCCGACCGCTTAGGCCCACTAAAATCCCACGCCGCCGGGCCAGTTCTTGCCGGCAAGACCCATAACTTTGAACAGTGCGCCCATCTGGCCGTCACCAATCAGCCTGTCTTTGGCGGAATGGATGGCCTCGGCATGGTCGGGCGCAAACTCTGACAAGGCATCGGCGCGGGCCTCTATCCCCAGCCCGCGCAGCCAGTTCCCTTGCGTGGTCGTGCCGATCCAGCGCGCACCGCGCGATTGGGCAATCGACGCCATGGCATCGAAATCGACATGGGTGGTGAGGTCCGCCTGACCGGGGGTTGAGAACGGATCGACCTTGCGATGTGCGCGCACGGCCTGCAGCGTCGATCCGGTCCGCGGGGCTTCATGGCCATAGTCGATGAACAGGGCCGCGCCTCCCTGTCCGGCAAGGCGCCCGGCAACTTCGTACATGACAGTGGCCGCAGCGGGACTGGTTTCGATAATCGTGCCCGGCTCTGCCTGACGCCTGTTTTCCGGCACGGCGCTGTCCATCGGTTGCCTGCCGACAACGAAAGTAAAGCGGGCGTCCGGGCCTTCTCCTTCCAGCCCGACAAGCCGTTCGCGCCAGCCCTGCTCCGTCATGACCAGTTGGCGCATCGGCAGCGCATCGAGAAACTCGTTGGCGACAAGCAGGATCGGGCTTTCTGCCGGAATGGTCGAAAGATCCTTGTGCCAGATTGCCCCCGGCACGGTGGCAAGCTGGATGTCCTTTAGCGTCACGGACGTTTCGACAAAATGGACCCGCGCTTCGAGGCCATAGCGGGTCGCGGCGCGGATGGCGTCGCGCGCCAGTGTGCCGCGCCCCGGCCCCAGTTCGACATAGTGGACAGGTTCCACCCGGCCCGCATTGATCCACATATCCGCCAGCCACAGCCCGATCAGCTCGCCAAACATCTGGCTGATTTCAGGGGCGGTGATGAAATCGCCGCCAGCACCCAGCGGATCGGCGGAGTTGTAATAGCGCGCATTGGCCTCTGCCATGTAGTGCGCGACGCTGATTGGCCCCGTGCTGGCAATCAGCCGCCGGAACATGGCGGCAAGGTCTGTGCTGGCAGGTCGCATCATGCAGCAGGCGCGTCGGGTGCTGCGGCCTGCGCCTTGTCAGGCGTGCCCAGCGCCGGGCGGGCAAGCGCGCGGATGACGATTGCCAGCCCCAGAATAATAAGCGGTATGG
>JAGREQ010000296.1 GCA_020446465.1 Novosphingobium sp.
TGCTGGTTCATGCTGATGATGATGTCGAATTCGTCTTCGATAGCCGCGACGAAATCCATGACAGTCAGACTGTCGAATTCGAGGTCGCCCGCGAATGTTGTGCTATCGTCGATAGCGGCGCCCTTCTTGTTGAAGGGTTCGATAAGGCCGCGAATGCGGCTTTCGGTTTCAGCTTTATCCATAGTGGCAGCTCCTGACAGGCGAATGCGGCGCAAAAGCGGCGCATTGGTGCAATTGTCAAGCTGCGACGTTTTGTGGTCCGGGTGCAAGGAGACTTTTGACAGTCGACATGAATGGCCCGATCGATACCGGCTTGGCCAGATAGCCTTGCGCGCCGACATCGCGAATCCGCTCTTCATCGCCCTTTCCGGCATAGGCCGTAACCGCCAGAACCGGCGTGTCGCGCAGAACCGGATCGCTTTTCAGCCGGGCAATCAGGTCGAGGCCCGAAATATTCGGCAGCTGAATATCCATGATGACAAGATTGGGGACAAAGTCGCGCGCCCGCTGGAGCGCGTTTTGCCCGTCTGCTACCGGATCGACAGTGAACCCGTTTGCTGACAAGACGTCACAAAACAGTTTCCTGTTCAGATCGTTGTCCTCAACCACGAGGATACGTTTCATTCTTTTGCCCCCGTCCTGTTCCGCCCCCCAGCGGAAGAGTGCAACCCACGCACACTATATGGTGCTCGAAAGGCGGTGACAAATAATTTACCATTCCAAAGATTCGGTTAACGACCCATTTATTATTGCATTGGCTGTTCTGGGCTGGATTCTCGAAGACACGCGCCGCGCCGAACGGTTGCTGGGACTGACCGGGCTGACGCCTGACGCGCTGCGTACAGGGCTGGGTGACCGGCAAGTGCTGGCGGCCGTTTTGGAGTTTGTTTCCGGGCATGAGCCGGATTTGCTGGAGGCCGCAGAAATGCTGGGTTTCAAACCCGAAGAATTGACAAGCGCGGCACGGAGCCTTGCCCAATGAACACAGCCCGCAAACCCCTGATCGTGACAGATTGTGACGAAGTCTTGTTGTACATGGTCGTTCCGTTTCGTGACTGGCTGGCAAGCGACATGGACATCGATCTCGACCTTGGCACTAACAATTTCGGCAGGGCGCTGCGACGGCGCGGATGCGACGAACCGTTGGAGCAAAGTGAAATCTGGCAACTGCTGGAGGGCTTTTTTGATTCGCAGATGCACCGGCAATCCCCGATCACTGGGGCATGCGAATCGATGCAGGTCTTGCGCGAACGTGCAAATGTCGTGGTCCTGACAAATCTGGGCGATGAACGCCGCGAAGCGCGCCAGCGCCAGCTCGATTCGTTTGGATTCGGTCTGAAAGTCTATACCAACCAGGGGCCGAAAGGCCCGGCCCTGCGCGCCATTCTGGATGAATATGGGGCGCAGCGCGCCTTCTTCATCGACGACCTTGCCCACCACCATGCCTCGGCAAGTGAGGAAACGCCCCACGTCACACGCCTGCATCTCGTTGGCGAACCGATTCTTGCACCCCATATACCCTGTGCATTCCAGCAAGGGCACGCGCACGCCCGCATAGACGACTGGAGCAATGCGCTGGCATGGCTGTGTGAAAGACTGGACGAGGTCGAAGAATGAGCATTGAATCCCGATTGAAGGCACTTGGCATCAGCTTGCCCGAACCGGCCGCGCCAGTGGCTGCCTATGTTCCGGTGGTCGTCCACAATGGACTTGCCCACGTTTCCGGCCAGCTGCCCTTCGTTAACGGCGTGCTTGTGACAGGTCGTCTGGGCGAGGGCGTAACGGTTGAGGAAGGTATCGACGCGGCGCAGGCCTGTGCGCTGATGATCCTGGCGCAGGTGAGGGCGGCGGTCGGCTCTCTCGACAAGGTGCAGCAAGTGGTGAAGCTGGGCGGCTTCGTTAATTCCACGGGCGATTTCACGGACCAGCCGCTTGTCATCAATGGCGCCTCCCAGTTGATGAAGGATGTCTTCGGGGACAAGGGCGCCCATGCCCGTAGCGCAGTCGGTGTGCCGACATTGCCGCTGGGCGCTGCGGTGGAGGTCGACGCGATCATCGCGGTCAGCGAGAGTTGATCGTTTGGCGGCGCAAGCCCCATATCCCTTGCGCGTGGCCTGGCTAGCCGGGCAAGACTATGCCCATCGTGGGCTGCACGATGCGACAATCCCTGAAAATTCGCCGCAAGCCTTTGCTGCTGCCATTGCGCACGGGATGGGGATTGAATGCGATGTGCAGCGCACGGCAGATGGTGAGGCCATGGTGTTCCATGACTGGGATCTCGACCGGCTGACTGATGCAAGCGGCCCGGTCGCAGAACGCACGGCGGCCGATCTGGCGACAATCCCGCTGGCAGGAAACGGGCAGCCGATACCGCGCCTTTCCTCGGTGCTCGAACAGATTGCCGGGCGCGTGCCGTTACTCATTGAAGTAAAATCGAAACGGGAACTGCCGGTTGAGGCGTTGTGTGCCGCAGTGCATCGTGATCTGAAGGGCTATGCCGGGCATTGTGCTGTCATGAGCTTTGATCCGCGCGTGGCTTTCTGGTTCGCGCGCCATTCGCCCCATCGTGTGCGGGGACTTGTGGTGACTGAAGAAGGCGCGAAGGGGCTTGTCGGCCACATCCGGCGTTGGTTGGCATTTCGCCTCGCCCGGCCGGATTTCCTCGCTTACGATATTCGTGATTTGCCCAGCGCCTTTCCCACCCGGCGGCGCGCGCGCGGTGTGCCGGTGCTGACCTGGACTGTGCGCAGCCCTGACCTGCGCGCCCGTGCAGCGATCTATGCCGATGCGCCGATCGCGGAAGGTGACGGGCTGGCATGAGCGAGGGCGATCCGCTGACCTTGCGCGTGTTGCGAAGCGTTTCGGAACTGGCTGCGGCAGACTGGGACAGCCTGACAGACAGCGCCAACCCTTTCGTGAGCCACGCATTCCTGAGTGCGATGGAAGATTCAGGCAGCGTTGGTCCGGGGACCGGCTGGTCGCCCGCGCCGCTGGTGATGGAAGACGGAGCGGGCA
>JAGREQ010000297.1 GCA_020446465.1 Novosphingobium sp.
TCGCGCTTTATTCCGATGCGCTGGAATCGCTGGTCAATGTGGTCGGCGCGCTGATCGCGTTCGGGGCGCTGCGCTATGCCCAGAAGCCGCCGGACAAGGGCCATCATTACGGGCATCACAAGGCCGAGTATTTCTCGGCCGTGATCGAGGGCAGCATGATCATCGCCGCCGCCCTGCTGATCGTGCGCGAGGCGGTGCTGTCGCTGTCGAACCTGACCGAAAGCGACCTCGGGCCGGTCGGGCTTGGCGTCAATGCGCTGGCGATGGCGGTCAACCTAGCCTGGGCGCGGGTGCTGATCGGGACCGGGAGGCGGCGCAACTCTCCGGCGCTGGTCGCGGGCGGGCGGCATCTGATGAGCGATGTGTGGACCTCGGTCGGGGTGTTGGGCGGGCTGGTTCTGGTGATCGTGACCGGCTGGGCGGTGCTGGACCCGATCCTGGCCATTCTGGTGGCGCTGAACATCCTGCGCGAAGGCGCGGGCGTGGTCGCGCATTCCATGGACGGGCTGATGGACCGCGCGGTCGGGCAGGACGAGCAGGCCCGGATCGAGGCGGTGATCCAGCAGAGCAGCACGGGCGCGTTGCAGACCCATGATATCAAGACCCGCCATGCCGGGCAGGCGATGTTCGTCGAGTTCCATCTGGTCGTCGATGGCGACATGCGCGTGGCCGAGAGCCATGCCATCTGCGACCGGATCGAGGCCGCCTTGCGGGCCGAAATCCCGGAGGCGCAGGTGACCATCCATGTCGAGCCCGACAACAAGCTGAAGCCCGAGGGGATCGAGCCGGTCTGAAAAGCGCGAGGTCAGCCTGATGGACTGATCCTTCGCTGGCAGATTGGCAAATGTTTGACGCGGTCATTTGGAGTGGTCCGCAGCTAATTCCCCTTGATCAACGAGGCAAACCAAGCAACAAAATGCCGTGTAGTTGCGAATCTACGACATTATTTTCAAGGTGCGAGGTTACCAGTGATGAGCAGATTATTTAAAAGTCTATCTACTTACAGGAAATCTGTTTCTTCCAAGCTTGAGTGGGATGGGCACCTAACAGTCGTATTGCTGATTGGCCTTCTGAGCTTTCTGATATTCTATATGCTGTTCAATCAAGTTCGGGCAGACAATTACCTGCGGGAAATTGTTTCAGCGTTGATTGCAACAATTCTTACAGTCACGATAACAACATTTCTTCTAAAAGCGCAGTCGAGAAGTGAGGAGTCAAAGGAGCGAAATGTAGAGCTTCTTTGTAGAAAAATTGATAGTTATGGTCGCTTTGTTGAACGATATCTTTCTGCGATGGATGAAGATGGATTGAACCCTGCTGATGCCGAGGGTATTCGCAAGGAGATTTATCACCTTGCTCTCTTTAGTGAGGCCGCGACTGTCGAGAAGGCTACGCAACTTTTCAGAGGACATCTGCTCGAAGATGTGGAAGAAATAACTCTGTCAGATGTTATACAGGCGTTTCGTGAGGAGTTGCACCTAGACATTTCCGATGATCCGTTGGGTGATGGGATGGACGCCATTGATAAGTTGCTGGCCATAGGATTTGATCACCTCCCTGTCTTTAAAGAATTTCTCAGATTTTCTGAGCGTATTCAAGAGGATGTGGAAGCTCTTGCTGATGAACAGAAGATGGGCTTGAGTGTTGAGCGTTGCTATGGTTTGTGGAATGGCAATAATTTTCGATTTACAAATTGTAAAAATGTACTCTATTCTTTTATTATTTACTATCCAGATGAAAAAGATGGGGAAAGGATAACCTGTTTGGTCAGCCTTCTTTTCGACAATGAGGCTGGGCCGATTGATAGCCGTTTGGTGGATGAGGTTGTTAAATTTGCGCTGGCGAATGGTTACAGTAATGGAGACGAAGATGAGCGAGAGGGCCAGCCCGCTGTCGGCGATCTGGCTTCGGTTGGCGGGCAAGAAGAGGCAGCTTTTTCTAAGCGTATAGAGTTTCCAATACAGTGGAGTCGCGATCAAAAATCACTTAAAGGTCGGCAGGAATTGGCGAAAGTTTTGTTTCAAGAAATTGAAAATTGTGAGGCGGTCGTTCACCAATTTCTCGATTCGAACTCGCAGTCAGATTGAGTGACTGTTACATTTTGACCGCTGCACTTGGCCGTGCTCGGGTGGCCGCTGAGCCCGATAGGGCTGTCAGAGCCGTGTCAGCACCCTTGCGTCGAACAGCCGGTCGACATCCTTGCGGCGGCAAAGCTCGGTGGCCGGGGTCATGCAGGCGGCGGAGGCCATGGCGGCGCCGAGGCCCAATGCCTCATGCGCGGGCAGGCCCCGGGCATGGCCGAGGGTGAAGCCGGCGAGGAAGCTGTCGCCGGCGCCGACCTTGCTGACGACCTCGACCTTCGCGGCTTCGGCATGCCAGGCGCTTTCACCGTCGGCGATGATATTGCCGTCGCCGCCGCGCGCCACGATCACCGCTTTGGCCGCCCCTGCCTGAACCAGCGAGGCGGCGAAGCGGGCGGTGTCGGCGCGTTCGGGCAGGGGGGTGCCGGCGAGATCCTCGGCCTCTTCGGCATCCATGCGCAGGAGTGTGACATCATGCCCGCCGCCAGCCACGGCGCGCAGCGCCGGGCCGGAGGTGTCGACGATCAGCCCGGCCCCGCGCTGGCTGAGCCGGGGGGCCAGAAGGGCGGCGTAATCGGCGGGCACGCCGGGAGGGTTCGAGCCGGAGAGCACCACCAGCCCGCCGGCCTGTGCCGTTTGCAGGATATGGGCGATGGACTGGCCGACATGCGCGTCGCCCCAGGCAGGGCCGGGCATGACGAAGCGGTATTGCAGCCCGCTGTCGCGATCCGTTACCGCCACCGATTGCCGGGTCTCGCCCGGGGCCTGCATCTGTTGCAGGGTGACGCCCGCCGCTTCCAGCATCCCGGCGATGCGGTGCCCGACCGTGCCGCCAAGCGCCACGCAGGCGGTGGACTGCCCGCCCATGATGGCGATGGCGCGGCTGACATTGATGCCGCCCCCGCCGGGGTCGAAGCTGGG
>JAGREQ010000298.1 GCA_020446465.1 Novosphingobium sp.
CGAAGCCAAGCTTGACAAGGGCAAAGGCCCGCTGGCGACAGTGCTGGTCACGCGCGGCACGCTGAAGCGTGGCGATACCTTCGTTGTCGGCACGGAAAGCGGCCGGGTGCGCGCCATGATCGACGACAAGGGCAAGCAGATCAAGGAAGCTGGCCCGTCAACGCCTGTGGAAGTTCTCGGCCTTGGTGGTGTTCCCATGGCTGGCGACTTGCTGGCCGTGGTTGAAAACGAACAGCGCGCCCGTGAAGTTTCCGCCTATCGTCAGGAAAAGGCGACGGAAATCCGCACGGCTACGGCGCCAGCCAGCGTCGATGCCATGTTCTCCAGCCTGAAGAGCGACGTTATCGAGTTCCCGCTGGTGGTGAAGGCCGACGTGCAAGGTTCGGTCGAGGCGATCAATACCGCGTTGCACAACCTGTCCAACGATGAGATCAAGGTCCGCATTCTGCATTCCGGCGTCGGCGCGATCAGCGAAAGCGATGTGACGCTCGCCAGTGCCTCTGGTGCGCCGATCATCGGTTTCAACGTGCGTCCCAATGCCAAGGCGCGCGAGCTGATCGAGCGTAACAAGACCCGGATGATGTATTACGATGTCATCTATCACCTGACCGATGAAATCGCGAAGGAGATGGCGGGCGAACTGGGGCCGGAACGGATCGAACACGTTGTCGGCCGGGCCGAGGTCAAGGAAGTCTTCCCTGCTGGCAAGAAAGACAAGGCGGCTGGTCTGCTGGTTCTGGACGGCTTCATCAAGAAAGGCCTCAGCGCGCGTCTTACCCGTGCAGACGTTATCGTTTCGGCAACGACCATTGCTTCGCTGCGGCGCTTCAAGGACGATGTGGACGAAGTCCGCACTGGTCTCGAATGCGGTGTGGTTCTGGCCGATACCAACGACATCAAACCGGGCGACAACCTCGAAATCTTCGAGATCGAGGAACGCGAACGGGTCTTGTAAACCAATGCCCCCCTCACTTTCGGGTGAGGGGAGGAGAATGCGATGGCTCGTCAGCAATCCACGCCCGAAACGCGTTCTGTCCGCCTGCTGAAAGTGGGCGAACAGGTGCGCCATGTCATCGCTGACCTGTTGACGCGTCAGCAAGTGCATGACGACGTGCTGACTGCGCGATCAGTCAGCGTGACCGAAGTTCGCATGTCGCCCGATCTCCGGCAGGCCAAGGTCTATGTGAAGCCGCTGCTGGGGGCGGATGAAGACATCGTGCTGAAAGCGCTGCGGACCAACACTGCATTTTTCCAGCGTGAAGTGGCCAAGCGGCTCAAGCTGAAATTCGCGGCTAAGTTGCAGTTCTGGCCGGATGAAAGTTTTGATGAGGCAGACCGGATAGAGCGCCTCCTGGATGATCCGCGCGTGCGCCGCGATCTTGGCCCGGACGAAAGCGAAACCTGAGAGCGCCCGCAGGTGCCTTGCGCTTCGGGGGCAGCAGCGCCACATTCACCGCCATGAACGAAACCTTGTTGAACGCCCTTGCGCTGATCCCGGCGCTGATCGTGGCGATAGTTTTCCATGAAGTATCGCACGGATTGGTCGCCCGGATGTTGGGCGATCCGACAGCGGCTGAACAAAAACGGTTGAGCCTCAACCCGCTTCGTCATGTTGACCCCATCGGCACGGTTGTGCTGCCGGGTATGCTGGCGCTGGTGAAAGCACCGATTTTCGGCTGGGCCAAGCCGGTGCCGGTTGACAAGTGGCGGCTGCGTAATCCGCGTTATGGCATGATGGCGGTGGCAGCAGCGGGGCCGGGCAGCAATTTTGTGCTGGCCGGGGTTGGGGCGATTGTGCTGGGCCTGATGGCGCGGTTTATCTCTGGCGCGCCGGATGACGGGTTGATGCTGCTTGCAATGGCGCTCAATTATTTCATTGTCATCAACGTGTTTCTGGCTCTGTTCAACCTGTTGCCAATCCCGCCGTTTGATGGGTCGCACATTGTCGAAGGGTTGCTGCCGCGCAACATGGCCCGTCAATATGTGAAATTGCGGCCATACGGTTTCCCGCTCCTGTTCCTGCTGCTGCTGGTTGTCCCCTGGCTTTTCCCGCAATTGAAGCTGATTGAAAAAGTGCTGCTGCCGCCCGCGCAATGGGTGGGGGAACGCTATTTCCAGCTTGCCGCGCTTGTTGCCGGGGCCTGACACCATGCCGCACGGCTGGATCATTCTCGACAAGCCGGTGGGGCTTGGCTCCACGCAGGCCGTGGCGGCTGTCAAACGCAACTTGCGCGAGGCTGGTTATGGCAAGGTCAAGGTCGGGCATGGCGGCACGCTGGACCCTTTGGCCGAAGGCGTTCTGCCTATCGCTGTGGGGGAGGCGACAAAACTGTGTGGCCGGATGCTGGATGCCAGCAAGGTCTATGCCTTTACGATAGAGTTCGGGGCGGAAACGGACACGCTCGATGCCGAAGGGCAAGTGGTTGAAAGGTCCGATCACCGCCCGCCGATGGCTGCTGTCGCGGCTGTGCTGGCGCACTTCACTGGCGAGATTGAGCAAATCCCGCCGGCCTATTCCGCGATCAAGGTCGATGGCAAACGGGCCTATGAGAAGGCCCGCGCAGGCGACGATGTGACGCTGAAATCGCGCCGGGTGACAATCCATGCGCTTGACCTGGCCAATGGCTATGCCGCGCCTGAAATGCCCGATTCCACCTTTGCCACAACTGCTGGCCGCCCCGATCCCTATGACCCGGAAGCGCCGCTGGAACTGGCTGACAGCGTAACCTTGCGCGCCCATGTGTCGAAGGGCACATATATCCGCTCGCTCGCGCGTGATATTGCCCATGCGCTTGGCACCCTCGGGCATGTGACGTATCTGCGCCGGGAAAAGGCAGGCCCCTTCACGCAATCACAGGCGATTTCGCTGGACAAATTGAACGAAATCGGCAAGGGGGCGCCCCTTGAAGACGTAATCCTGCCGCTGGAGGCAGGGCTGGACGACATCCCGGCCCTGGACCTTGACCCGGATAGTGTGCAGGCGGTCCGCCAGGGCCGGGT
>JAGREQ010000029.1 GCA_020446465.1 Novosphingobium sp.
CGGGGTTGTGCAAGAGGCTGGCGTGCCGCGCACCCCTTCCACCTCGACAAGGCAAAGCCGGCAAGACCCGAAGGCTTTCAGGTTATCTGTCGCGCAGAGTTTGGGAATTGATCCGCCAGATTCGGATGCCGCGCGCATCACGCTGGTGCCAGCGGGAACCGTCACCGTGCGCCCGTCGATTGTCAGCGTGACAGACTGGCCCGCCCGGACTTCGGGCGTGCCGAAATCGGCCTGTTTTTCATATCCCATCGTTACGCTCCATCGCTGGTAAAGATACCACAGGGATCGTTGAAAATCAGCGCCGAATCCGGGCGCGCCAAAGCCACAAGAGCAAGGCCCGCCTGCTGCGCGCGTTCCACTGCCAGACTTGTCGGCGCGGACACCGTGACAAGCAGTGGGCAATTGGCTCGCACTGCCTTTTCGACCAGTTCAAAACTGCACCGGGCAGTCAGCAGGACGAACCCGCTGGCGGGGGCAATTCTCTGGCGGGCAAGCGCACCCAACAACTTATCGAACGCGTTGTGCCGCCCCACATCCTCCGCCGCATAGCGGATTTCCCCGTCAGGCAGGCAGAACGCCGCCGCGTGCATTGCCCCTGTCGCCCGGCCAAGCGGCTGGTGCTTTTCAAGGTCAGCCAGCGCGCGGGCAAGCGCGGCTGCATCTGTCATGATGCGCGACGTTACCGCAGGGAGTGGGGCCAGAACGGTTTCGATATTATCCATCCCGCAAAGGCCGCAGGAACTTTCAGTTACACGGGTCCGGGCGCGTTTCACGACAGGCCCCATGGCATCGGCTGGCAATGTAATCCGCACAACCTGCCCGCCATCGACCGGCACTGCGCTGACGCTTTCGATTTCGTCCGCCGATTCAACCAGCCCTTCCGAGAGCGTGAAACCAACTGCAAAATCTTCCAGCGCGAGCGGGGTTGCCATCATCACCGCATAGCCAAACCCGTTATATTCAATTGCAACGGGTTCTTCGGTCACAATGTCCCGGATGACGTCTGCATTGCCCGGCTCGCCCAGCCCCAGACGGGTAGCCGCAACCCGTCGGATACCCGTCACGCCGATGCCTTCTCACTTGCGCGAATGCCAAAATCTTCAGGCCAATGTTTGAGCGCGCTCATCACCGGATAAGGCGTAAAACCGCCCAGCGCGCAGAGCGAGGCGCTCTTCATCACGTCGCACAGGTCTTCCAGCAGCGCGACTTGTCCACCTGCGTCGCGCGGTGTTTTCGCTGCATTGTGCATCTGGGGCAGGCGCTCCACGCTGTCTGCCACGCGCCCACCGGCCAGAATCCGCTCGATGATCTCCACTCCCCGCACGGAACCGATCCGGCAGGGCGTGCATTTGCCGCAGCTTTCGGCTGCACAGAACACCATCGCAAAACGCGCCATGGCCGCCATGTCCACCGTATCGTCAAACACGACGATACCGCCATGCCCGACCAGCGCATCAGCGGCAGCAAACGCCTCGTAATCGAAAGGAAGGTCGAACTGGTCGGGGTGGATATATGCACCAAGCGGCCCGCCAACCTGCACGGCCTTGACCGGACGACCGGACGCCGTGCCGCCACCGATTTCGTTGACCAGTTCGCCCAGCGTCACACCAAAGGCGGTTTCGTAAAGCCCGCCATGTTTCACGTTACCCGCAATCTGGACTGGCATGGTGCCCTTTGACCGGCCCGTGCCCAACCGCTCGTATTGCCCGGCGCCCCCTTCGGCAAGGATATGCGGCACAGCAGCCAGCGTCAGGACATTATTGACCACCGTCGGCTTGCCAAACAGGCCTTCCAGCGCGGGCAATGGGGGCTTGGCTCGCACCTCCCCGCGCTTGCCCTCAAGGCTGTTGAGCAGCGAAGTTTCCTCCCCGCAGACATAGGCCCCGGCCCCGACGCGCACCTCTATACGAAACGGCGCGATCCGTTCTCCCGCCAGCGCAATCGCCTGTTCCAGCTTGGCGATGGCATGGGGATATTCGCTGCGAATATAGATATAGCCTTGCCCGGCGCCGACTGCATGGGCGGCAATCGCCATCCCTTCAACAAGCTGGAAAGGATCACCTTCCATCAGCATCCGGTCCGCAAATGTCCCGCTGTCGCCTTCATCCGCATTGCAGACCACATATTTGCAATCCGCTTCAGCCCGCGCAACGGTCTGCCACTTGATCCCGGCCGGAAACCCTGCCCCGCCCCGGCCACGCAAGCCGGACTGGATAACTTCGGCCAGCACCTGTTCCGGCCCGATCCGGCGCGCGCGATCCAGCCCTGCCCAGCCGCCAGTATTCGCATAATCGGCAAGATCGAGAGGTCGCGTCTTTCCAGCCCGCGCGAATGTCAGGCGTTGCTGCCCCGCGATAAAGGGGTGCCTGGCAATCGGGCCGATGGCTTTGGGTGAGGCCCCGGCAAGGATGGCAGGCACATCGCCCGGCATGACCAGGCCAAACCCATCGCCATTGATCTCCACCAGGGGTTCCAGCCAGTGCATCCCCCAACTGGAGGTCCGCTCCACCGCGCAACCGGCTTTCCTGAATGCCTCAGCAACCGCATCCGCTCCGCAGGCCAGTGCCAGCGCATCGTCGGATATGCGGACCGTCACGCTCATGCCTGTTTCACCAGTTCAATCAGCGCCGCCTCATCCAGCCGGGCATGGAGCGCATCGCCAACCCGCGCATTGGGACCAACCGAACACAGACCAAGACAATAGACGGTGTCAATCCGCACCCGCTCACCAGCGGCAGCTTCCACCGCAGGCATCAGCTTTTCGACGCCGCGCGCCTTGCACGCTTCGGCCCGACAGACCTGCACGACAGGCCGCGCATCGACCTTGCCCGAAAAGTCATGATAAAAACTCACCACGCCATGCACTTCGGCGCGGGAAAGGTTCAGCGCATGGGCAATCAAGGCTTCAGCTTCGGGATCAATGCAGCCCAATTCGGCCTGCACGTCGTGCAGCATGGGCAACAGCGGCCCTTCCCGCCCGATATGGCGAGCAATGATTGCTGCAAGCAGCCCTGCCTTGTCGCCTGTCACATCATCAGCCTTTCAGCCGTGCGCCATTCCCGGCACGAATACTGAAAACGTCATCCCGGTGCCGGTGGCGGTGATCCGGTGCGTATAGACACCCAGAACACCGCCAAAAGTCTTGTTGATAAAGACTGTTTCCAGCGTCATTTTCACTGCGGTCTATAGATACCGCACAGCTTGTTACCATCGGGATCGCGCAGGTAGCACAAGTGCATCGGCCCCATGTTGCTTTCGCGCAGGCCCGGCGGATCTTCGATAGATGTGCCACCCGCAGCGACGCCTGCATCGTGCAGTGCTTTCACCTGCTCAGGCGAATCGCATACAAAGCCGATAGTGCCGCCGTTGGCTGCCGTCGCAGGCTCCCCGTTGATAGGTTCCGAAATGGAGAACATTCCGCCATTCGCCATGTAAAAAATGCGCGTCTTGCCGCCCGGTGTCACATCGACTGCCGGCTCCCCGGCGCCGAGAACACCCAGAAACGCACTGTAGAATTTCTTTGATCGTTCAATATCGTTTGAACCGACCATAACGTGACTGTACATTGCTTCCTTCTCCTTTGAATGCAGCCCTTGTGACCGCTTTAGTAAACGACAACGCTGCGGATCGATTCACCCGTATGCATAAGATCAAACCCCTTGTTGATATCCTCCAGACTGAGGACATGCGTAATCATCGGGTCGATCTGGATTTTGCCCTGCATGTACCAGTCGACAATCTTTGGCACATCGGTGCGCCCTTTCGCTCCGCCAAAAGCCGTACCCCGCCAGTTACGGCCTGTCACCAACTGGAATGGCCTTGTGGCAATTTCCTTCCCGGCTTCGGCCACACCGATGATAACTGACGTGCCCCAGCCACGATGGCAGGCTTCCAGCGCCGTGCGCATCACATCGGTATTGCCGGTGGCGTCAAAGGTATAGTCTGCCCCGCCATCGGTCATCGCCACAATTTTGGCCACGATATCGTCCCGGCTCATGCCTTTGGTGTTGAGGAACTCGGTCATGCCGAACTTGCGACCCCATTCCTCACGATCGGAATTAATGTCGACGCCGATAATCTTTCCGGCGCCAGCCAGTTTTGCCCCCTGAATGACGTTGAGACCAATGCCGCCAAGGCCGAACACCACCACATTGTCGCCCACCTGCACCTTTGCCGTATTGACGACTGCACCAACCCCGGTGGTCACGCCGCAGCCGATATAGCAGCTTGTCTGGAACGGCGCGTCTTCACGGATTTTTGCGACAGCGATTTCGGGCAGCACCGTGAAGTTCGAGAAAGTCGAACAGCCCATGTAATGGAATATCTGCTGTCCCTTGTAGGAAAACCGGCTGGTGCCATCCGGCATCAAACCCTGCCCCTGGGTTGCGCGGATTGCGGTGCACAGGTTCGTCTTTCCCGAAAGGCAGCTTTTGCACTGGCGGCATTCCGGCGTGTAGAGCGGAATGACGTGATCGTCCGGCTTCACGCTGGTGACACCCGGTCCCACTTCGCGCACTATGCCTGCACCTTCATGGCCAAGGATCGAAGGAAAGATGCCTTCGCTGTCAAATCCGTCGAGCGTATAGGCATCGGTATGGCAAATGCCCGTTGCCATGATCTCGACCAGAACTTCACCTTCCCGCGGACCTTCCAGATCGACTTCGACAATCTCCAGCGGCTTTTTCGCTTCAAACGCTACCGCGGCACGGGTCTTCATGGCTGGTCTTCCTGTTCAGAACTGATGAAATGCCGTAAGGGATGAAAGAAGTTCCAAGCGGCAGTGAATGCTGCATTTTGCACAGGCCAATACATAGCGCGGTCAATGACCTGCGCAAGCGAGGAGGTCATAAAATGCTTGTCAGGGGAAACCTGCACACATGACGGGCAAAGCCATGTTCCATGTTGCGATGGCGACAGCGCTGTTTGCCATATCGGCCAGGGGTGCACAGGCGCAGGACATCGTGCGCCCTGCCCAGTCACAGGATGCCTTCTCGGAAGAAACCGCCGCACTGGCCGCCCCTTCTGCTCCTGTCACCGATTGCCTCGAACCGCCTGCCGACAGCGAAGCAGAACCCCAGTCCGTCATTCTGCCGACAACGGGCGCAGTGTTCACACTGCCGCCCATCGCCAGTGACAACGAAGAAGGGCAGACTGACAGCACAACACCAGACAGCACGGCCTGCGCAGACCTGCCCCCACCCCCGCCGCCGCGCCCTGATCCGCCCGATATTTTCGGCCTCGCCGCTCTGCCGGTCGGAACCGCTGCAACGCTGGCACGCTGGGATATGGTCCGCACCGCCTCGCTTGACGGTGTCGCAGGCCCGTGGACCGAGCTGGTGGACCAGATCCCGGACTTGCCGGACCTCAACCCGCTCGATCTCGTCAATCGGTGGGTCAACTGGCATGTGCGCTATCTGGATGACAGTGACGGCGATCACTGGTCCCCCCCTGCATCAACGATGCTGCAGGGGTTTGGCGACTGCGAAGACTTCTCGATTGCAAAGATGGCGCTGTTGCGCATGGTCGGCATTCCTGACGATGACATGTTTCTGGTGCTGTTGCGGGATCGTCACCGCAGGATAGACCATGCCGTGCTGGCCGTGCGCCGCGATGGCAGGACGTGGGTGCTCGACAACCGCACCGACAAGCTCCTGCCGCAAGAACAGGTCGCGGACTATGCCCCGACGATGAGTTTCAGCGGCCCCTTCATGTGGATTTATGGCCAGCGCAGCGCGCACAATGTGCCTGCTTCAGACAAGCGGTAAGGACTTGCAGGCATAAAACTGCCGGAACTGCAGGCTTTTGCCGCCGTGATACGCAGGCATGGGGAGCAAAGCGTTAACCATTAGCAGACACTTTGCCTTGATGGATTGTTGCCATGTTCGCCATCATGCGAACGAAGGCATCCATCCCTTCTGCCACGAAAGCGTCTGCTGGCGCGTTGATGGCCATTGCGCTGGCAGCGGGCGGCGGCGGGTTTTCTGCACGTGCCGAAGCCAGCCCGCTGTTCAACGGCGCGGTCCTTCCGCTTGCGGCGCAAATCCTGACGGAAAGCCAGTGCGGCACGGCATTGATGGGCGTTCGGAACGCAAATCTCGCCGTCCAGACCACGGCATATGGTTCACCGGGTAAAAGCAGCGCGATCCTTGGCGGCGCCCCCAGCGCGCTTGCCGCAATAAAGATGGAGCAGCGTGGACAATCGAGTGCCTCCCTCGTCGCCTCCGGCCCGATCGGAGCAACGACCGCACCTGCCATTCGTCCGCTTGAACCCGCGCTTGGCCCATCATCGGCAGTCGCCACATTTTGTGCGGGCCTGACCGACAACCGGCAAGCCTTCGCCATGGATCGAGGCACGATGCAGGCTGGCGCGCGTAGCCCCTATGCTGCGGTATTAACGCAGCCCCGCTCCTCGCCCGACGATTTCCTGTCGAGCAAACGCGTAGATATCGGCCGCACGATGTTCGATGCGGACTGGGCACGTGTCCGGTCCAGCAAAGTTTCGCGCAAGGATGTCTCGCGCGCATTGCGTGGCCAGCGCGGCACCGGGCTGGATGTGCTGGAACAGGTCAACCGCTGGACCAACCAGAATGTCCGCTATGTCGAAGACCGCGACCTCTGGGGCAAGTCGGATGTCTGGTCCACTGCGCGCACGACGCTGAAAATGCGTAAAGGCGACTGCGAGGATATCGCCATTGCCAAGATGCAACTGCTCGCCGCTGCAGGCGTGCCGCGCAGCGACATGGTGCTGACTATTGCCCGCGATCTTGTCCGGCGCGCTGACCATGCCGTGCTGATCGTGAAGCACGAAGGCCGTTGGCTCATGCTCGACAATGCGACCGACAAGGTGCTCGATGCGCGTTACAGCTATGATTATCGCCCGGTTCTGAGCTTTTCCGAAAACAAGAGCTGGCTCCACGGATACTAATAAAGTCTGCCGGGCGCTTGCCCCCGCAAAGGCAAGATCAGCGTTCGGTCATTGCCTCATCCAGGGCTTTTTCCACTGGCTTGAGCAGGTAATTCAGGATGCTCTTGTATCCGGTGATGATTTCCACGTCACAGATCATGCCCGGCACAATCGGCAAACGCTGCCCGTGCTTTTCGATATAGGCTCGGTCGGTCTGCACGATCACGGAGTAATAGGCTTCGCGCTCGACCTCGTCATAGATGCTGTCAGCAGAAACCTGTTCGACCCGCCCGCTCAATCCGCCGTAGATCGAAAAATCATAGGCTGTCACCTTGACGTTGGCCCGGTCCCCAACCTTGATGAAGGCAATATCGCTGGGCTTTACGCGTGTTTCAACCAGCAGCTTGTCCCCAACGGGAACGACCTGCATCAACTTCTCGCCTGCACCGACGAAACCGCCCACCGTGGTAATCTGCACATCGTTGACAATGCCTGTCACCGGGGCGCGCAATTCATTGCGTTGCTTGCGCGCCTTGGCCCCTTCGATTGTCTGTTTATTGACGGCAATTTTCGTTTCGACTTCGCTGCGTTCGGCCAGAGCCTGCTGCTTGAAGTCGAGCCGCGCCGAACTCAATTCAGCCTGCGCTTCGCGGACAGCGGCCTGCGCGCGCGCCACGCCCTGACGGGCAGCGGACAACCGGCCTTGCGTATCGACCATTTCGCGCCGGGCCGTGAGCAATTCGGTCTGCGGAACGATGCCCTTGGCGGCAAGCGGTTCCAGCATTTGCACTTGTTCACGCGACAACCGCGCACTGGTTTCCAGTGCAGCAGCAGTCGCCTGGCCTTCACGCAGATCGCGCCGGCGTTGTTCCACCGCAGCGGCCAATGCCGCCTCACGACTTTGCGCCGTTGCCATGCGCACTTCCTGCAAGCGCTGTTCTTCGGCGCAGACTGAGCCTTCCTCGCAGCCAAGTTCACCGCCGGCGGCCTCCTGCTTCAGACGTTCCGCACGCACAGAAAGCCTGTCTGTCTCTGTCTGGAGCTGCCCCAGTTGCGAGGCGGCTTCTGCATCGTCCAGACGCACCAGCAACTGCCCCTGTTTCACCGTCTGGCCTGCACGCACGAGGATCTGTTCGACCACAGCGGGTTCAGCCGCCTGCACAAGCTGAGCCTTGCTGGACGGGATGACCTTGCCCATGCCGCGCGTGACTTCATCGACTTGTGCGAAACTCGCCCAGATGAGAAGAAGCGCAAGTCCGCCCGCGCAAATGGCAATCAGGCGAGTGCTTGCATCCCAATGCGCGACGCGATCGTTCAGCGCCTGCCAACGTTCCTTGAATGTCATGGTGCCGCCTGTTGCTCCGGCTTGTGATCGGCAACGGCCAGCGGCATTCCGGCTTCCGACGCCGAAGCCTGCTGTCCGGCAATCGCATTGCTGTAACCGGAACTGACCTGTCCCGGCTCGGGGATCGTCAACCGCCACTGCTTCGTCGTATCCAGCCTGCCGCCAACATCATTTGCAGCGTGCCTGTCAGTCACATGGGGCGGCACAGTCAGGCCATTGTCAAAAACCATGTCGCCCGCGCCCGTCCGCGCATCGAGCGCGGCCTGCAAACGTCCATAGTCAAGCGCTGGAATGGCCTCTCTGCCCGCCCAGTGCGCTGTGAACGCCGTCCTGCGCCCCCAGCTATTGGGGAAGCGATAGAAAATATGCGCGCCGATCTGGGTGATCTTGGACAACGTGAAAGCCCAGCGCGGCAAGACATAATCGGCATGGTAATGCGTTGCCGTGCCGACAGACGGTTCGCTCATCCCGGAAAGCGCAGCCTTTGCCACTTCCTGCGATTCCCGCCAGCGTGGACCGCCCGGTTTACGCAGCAGCGACCCATCACACGTGAAGCTGAACTGGCACACAGGCTTGTTCGCGCCTTCATAAACGACCCCGCAGACCGAGTGCGGATAGGCCGGGTGGCGCAAACGGTTCAGCACCACTTGTGCAACCGCGCGCTTGCCCGACACAGGTTCATTGGCCGCTTCGTAATAGATCGCCTGGCTAAGGCAGGTCAGCGCGGTGTCATGGGCCAGCGAGTTCGCGGCAATACTCTTGAAGCCACCGGGCTGTTCAAGCGCGAGATCGGAAACGGGGATGAGGGCATTGCGCTCCTTGGCTGCATCCCCTTCGCTCAGCACCTCGGCCTGTTGGCCCGTGGTCAGCGATTCCAGTGCCCTGGCCTGATTGGCAACTGCGCCGGTTTCCATCTGCGGTTGATCTGACTGGCTGAGATAAACGGACCCGAACCCGCCAAGGGAAACGGCAGCCACAATCGCCATCCATGCGGCAGCGACGCGCCCGCCGGTTCTGGCAGGTGCATCGGATGGATATGGCAGCGTCTGGTTGGTCATGATGTCGACTCGGCACCGCCGGTTGCGGCGATGATCTGTTCCTTGGGACCGTCCGCCACAATGCGCCCGTTGTCCATCACTATCAGCCTGTCACACAATGCAAAAAGCGCCGGACGATGGGTCGAAACAACCAATGTCTGCTCTTGTGTCAGCGATTGGGACAGACGCTCGACAAAAAGTTTCTCCGTCGCGCTGTCCATCGCCCCGGTTGGTTCATCGAGATAAAGCAACTTGGACGGACTCACAAAGGCACGGGCCAGCGCAAGGAATGAGCGTTGCCCACCTGACAGCCGCCGGCCATGTTCACCCACGGCGCGGTCAAAACCGCTGGAATCCCGCGCCAGGAACACATCCGCACCCGTTGTCTGCAAGGCGCGGACCAGCGCCTCGTCTGCCACATCACCGCGTCCCAGCGAAAGGTTGTCCTTTACCGACCCGGTAAACAGGTTCGCATCCTGCCCGACATAGCGGAATGCCTCGCGCACATCGTGGGGGCGGAACTGGCGGCTGTCGATCCCGTCGATCAGCATGGCGCCTTCTGTTGGCTGGTAAAGCCCGCATAAAACCCGCCCCAGCGTCGATTTTCCCGAAGCCACGCGGCCAATCACCGCGATGCGTTCCCCAGGGCGGATGGAAAGGTTGAGATTGTCGAGCGCGGGTTGCGCGGCCTCCGGATAACGGAACTCAAGGTTTTCCAGCCTGATCGTCGCCGAACGGATTGTCGCGGGCGCAGTAAGGCTGCCCTTGCGACGTTCATCCTCGCCATCGAACAGCCGCTCAATCGAATCGAGCGTTTCCTTTGACTGTCGCGCACGCGTGAGCAGGAACGCGATCTGCCCTGCCGGAGAAAGCGAGCGCGATGCCAGCATGACAATGGCGATGATGGCACCCATCGTGATCTTGCCAGCGTCGAACAGGTAATAGCCGCCAATTATCAGCGAAATCGTGGAAACCTGCTGGAAGGTCGCGGCCAGCCCCACTGCGCTGGCGCTGATCTTGCGAAGGCGCTGCTGCGAGGCCGTGCCGATTTCAGCCAGCCGATACCAGCGGCCCACCATGCCGCCTTCGCCTGCCATGCTTTTCAGCGTTTCCATGCCTGCGATGGATTCGACCAGCAGTGTCTGTTGCAGGCCATGGTCGGATTGTGCATCCCGCGCGGCTTCCACCACTTTGCGTTGCAACCTGAAGCCTGCAATCGCCATCAGCACAATCGCCGTCAAAGGCACCAGCGCCAGCCATCCGGCGATATAGGCAATGACACCAATGAACACGACCATGAAGGCCAGATCGACCACCAGCACAACCGTCGTCGAACCGAAAAAGTCGCGCACCGCCGCATATTCGGAAACACGCGCAGCAAGCCCGCCCGTGCTGCCCTGCTTGTTGGCAAGGGGGGTTGCCAGCAAACGCCCGTAGATCTTTTGCGACAGTTTGAGGTCAAGCCGCCGGCCAATCTCGTCGATCACATTGGCCCGCGCACGGCGCAGTGCATAATCCAGCGCGAAGGCCATCAGCACGCCGAAAGCCAGCACCCACAGCGTGGAAGAGGCCCGGTTCGGAATCACCCTGTCATAAACATTCATCGAAAACAGCGGCAGCGCGATGGCCAGCAGGTTGATCAGCAGCGACGCCAGCAGGACAGGCCGGAACGCATGACGTTCCTTACGCAGCTCGCTCCAGAACCAGTGATGGCGCCCCTTGGCGTGCCAGGGTGCATCGCGATCACGCAGCGAATCCGGATCGCCAAAGATCGAAAGGAAGCCGCCGGCAAAATCCGCCGCGATGTCCGCATGGGGCATCCAGACCTTTTCCGTTTGCCCCGGACGCCAGACCAGAAGATCATCGCCCGACAATTCGTATGCGACAAGGCATTGCCCCCCCTGCAACTCCACGAGCGCAGGATAAGGCCCGCTCGTCAACGGGAGCTTGCGCACATGGAGCGGTTCGGACTGTAGCCCGGCAAGATCAAACGCGGCACTGGCCTGATGGAACGGCAACCGGCCTGCCGGATCGCGCGCCAGCGTGGCCAGCAAGGTCGGCGAAAAGGCCAGCCCGAAATGCGCTGAAAGATTGGCGACACAGGCCGTCAGCGGGTCAGTGACGGGGGTGGCTGGTGATACGCCGGTTAATGACTGGGCCTGTGGCACGAAAACTCCCGCCTTGCAGTTGATAGCCGGGCACAGGGCAGATGCCTGCGACCGGCAGGCAACACCCTGCATTTTGCAGGGATGCTGCCTGTGTCACCGATATCCGCCAATCCCCTGCCCGGAGATGACTGCTCTTGGCTTACTTCGGGTAAACGCGGCGATGCAGTTCAGCAGGCACCGGCGGACCGTAATTGAAACGTTCACGCTCTGCCATGCCCGCACCTGCACCGGGCTTCACGCCGAGCGCTTCAATGAACTGATTGACGGCAGCAAGCGTCTGGTATTGCGCGAACAATTCCGAAAAGCGTGCCGTTTCCAGCCTGACTTGCGTGTTGTAACGCGTGTTCTGCGCGTCCAGCACATCCAGCAGGGAACGACGGCCAACATTGAACTGGCTGCGATAGGACAGCAAAAGATCGTCCGTCACCTTGCTTTGACGGTCCAGCGCCTTGACGATGGCATTACGGCTTTCCATCCCGTTCCATGCAACGCGCACGTCTTCTTCGGCGTTGCGCTGCATTTCATGCAGGCGATAGCGCGCCTGGCTGGAACGGCGCACCATTTCCTGCACTTTCGCGCGGTTGATGCCACCGTCAAAGATGTTCCAGCGCATGAACACGCGGCCCTGCACATCGTTCGTGCTGCCTTTGAATCCGTCGATATCTTCACCAATCCGGCCAGTCACATCGACCCCGATTTCAGGGTAGAGATCACCCTTTGCCGATGTCACCAGGGCATTGGCTGCATCCACGTCGGCAATGGCTTCGCGCACCTTGGGGTTGCGCGTGCGGGCAAGCCCCACTGCATCGGGCAGGCTGGACGGCAGTGCAGTGCCGAGATCGGGCGGCAGAACCACCTGGTCGATATCAAGCCCCGTCAGCGAACGCAGGCTGATCTTGGCATTGCGAAGCGCTTCGCCCGCTTCTTCCTGCCGGACTATCGCGGCCTGAAGCCGTTCTTCGGCCTGCTGCTGGTCGGCAATGCTGATCGAACCCTGCTGGACGCCCTGACCAAGATCACTCACCAGCGTCTGGTGGAAGGCCGTATTGTCCTGCGATGCAGCGACAACGCGCTGTTGTAACAGGACATCGAGATATTGCCGTGCAATCTGCAGCGCGACAAACTCCGAACGCTCCAGCACGCGCAGCGATGCACCGTCAACGCGCGAGGCCTGACGCAGCAGTTCACCCCGCTTGCGACCGAAATCCAGCAGCACCCATTCACCGCGCGCCTGCGCTTCGAGCGGATAGAGCCAGTCATTTTCGATCCCGATCGTACGGCGGGTGTTGTTTTCCAGCCGCCGTGCGCCGGCAGAGGCTTCGATATCGACACGCGGAGCATAAAGCCCCTG
>JAGREQ010000002.1 GCA_020446465.1 Novosphingobium sp.
CGCATCGGCCAGCCCGCGTGATGGATCATCCGGCGTGGAGGGAACCTTGACCACACGATCTGGTTCACCATTCCCAAGGCTCAGGTAAAGGTCCGTGAACGTGCCGCCCACATCGATACCGACAATCGCAGCCATGTGCCTATTCCACCCCTTCGCGCCGATAGCGCGACCATTCATGGACAGGCCACATGTCCTGGTCCTCGCCATGGCCGGTCTTGCCATTGATCGACCATTCCATCAGGCCGTTCTGATCGATGAAGCTGTGGCGGATAAGCGTGATACCGCTTAGCCGCTTTCCGGTCGCCTCCAACGTGCGCCCGTGTTCGTCGGTCCCCTCGATAACGATCCGCTCGGCAAGGCCGGTTGCAGGATCGCGCTCCGCCTTGCGCGTTCCCGTTACGAGATCGCCGATCTTTCCATCGCGGATCATGAAACCATAAGCCAGTTCACCCGACAGTTCGTTGGCCTTGGTCACGAACAGGAAACAGTCGTCAGGCGATGCGATACCGCTGACATAAGCGCTTTTACGCGGGCGATGCTCAGGCCGCGGCCCCCAGCTACGATCCCGCATGGCAAGGCAATCGACTTCGATTTCTTCTCCGCGCACAATGATCGTGCCGTGAACCCGGCCGAACTGATCGAAATGGGTCAGATCGCCAAATGCAGACCCCGGCTTTCGTAACGGACGCGGCGGCATCACGGCATCGAAACGCAGATCGGCCCTGAACAACCCTTCGTCATCATAGCCAATCTGATAGCTGCTGAGCGGCTCGATAGTCCTGAGCGAAACGCCGTTGCGAAAACTCGCATCGTTGAGGTCGGCATTGTCCTGCAATGGCATGGCCGTCAGGTTGCTGGAATAAGGCACTTCCCAAGGCAGGATCGCGCTTTCATCCCAGACCCATGCCCCCCCGGCGACTGTGCCGATATTGGGGCGCACCATGGTGTAGAACCATCCGCCGAGTTTGCGTTCAGGCACACAGAATGAAAACCATGCCGTTTCCGTCATCCACCAGCGATCACCCATCCGGGCGAAATGGAACTGGTCATCGCGGGCGGTTATTTCACTCATTTCCTGGGTATTCCTCTCAAATGCTGATGTAGTGCCTGCCAGCAATGCTGCCGGAGGCTTCCGCGCTGAGTTGCGCGCCACGCACCCCGGCCCCGGCAAAATATCGCAATGCCGCCTCGAACGAGACGTCGCCGGCCTTCAACGCCACGCACAAGTCTGCCTGTCCCTGGTCCACTGTTGCAGGGCGGCTGCCCAGCAATGCTTCCAGTTCGTCCCGTTCGATCCGTTCAGTATCAGGTCCGAAGCGATCAATAGCCTTGAGATACTTCACCACTTTGGCTGCATTCTTGGCCGCAGCGATGACAGCCTTGTCCGTGCTTTTGGGAACGATAACATTCCCAAGATCGCCGATCACCTTGTCGTAAAGCGCAGTCAGCGCCGTTTCAGGCGATGCAGGCGGTTCAGGGAAGGCCGTTTCGCTGCCGCTGGCAGCGGCCAGCGCCTCAACCAGCAAGCGGCGGTTAAGCCCGCGCGAAACGATGGCATGGGCAGGCTCGCCAGCGAAGGCGCGGTGCCGGATCACAACCACACGCGTTGAGACGAGCACGCGATGGTAGAGCAAACTGTCACGATCAATCGGTGCGCAAACAGCTTCCTCGTAACAGCGCAAGGCGTCAAAGTAGTCCGGCACCGGCTCCATAACGCAGCGCATGGAAAACCACGCAAGGTCGTCCATCGGGTCGCCCAGATGGGCAAATTCCCAATCAATCAGGGCGGTAAGTTCACCCTTGTCATACATGAAGTTTCCGGGTCCGGCATCGCCATGAGTCAGCACCGGCGCCCGATCGGTTTGCGGCACATGTTTGCGCAACCAAAGGAAAGCGAACTCAAGCAAGGGGTCGCTGCTTCCGACTTCACGATACATCGCTTCCCATATATCGAGTTCATTGACGATATGGTCTGCAATGCGGGGGCTTTTCACGCTTGCTTCAAGCGCAACCCCCTCCGTCGGCCAGCGATGGAGCGTTGCAAGATCGGCCATGAATTGTCGCGCGATATGTTGCTTTTGCGTGTCATCCTTCAGGTGGCGCAGTTCGGCCACCCCGGTCGCACGATCTGTCAGAACCGCTCGCAACTGTGCATTGAAGCCGACATATTTGGGCACACGAATAGGGATGTCGCGGATAGCCCGAAAAACAGCGGCCTCCCGCTCGATCGTCCAGGGTTCTGCCCCCGGTTCGTCAGGCCGTGGATCAAAACGCAACATCAGCGCAAGCCGCACACCACCGGGCGTTTCGACATCGACGGCCCAGCTCTGGCGGCGATTTCCGCCCGATGCCTTTACCCTGGATACGATCTTGCCCCCGGCAACTTCTGCCACCCAGGCAAAAACTGCCAGTTCAATACTCGACATATCAGACATGTGCGGACTGTTTCCTTCGCACAAGACGCCCCGGCAAGGCTCCGGTAGCAACCCCGTTTTCAAATGTGACAACGCCATTCTTTATTGTTGCGATATAACCCGTGGCTGTCTGGACAATGCGCCGTCCACCTGCAGGTAAATCGAACAGGAGATCCGGCGCACTGCATTCCAGCCGTTCAAGGTCAATCACGTTGATATCTGCCTTCATGCCCGGCGCGATCACACCGCGATCATCAAAACCATAGGCACGCGCGGTGTGGCTGGTTTGCCGCGCCACGACTTGCTCAAGCGGGATGCGCGGCCCGCGTTCACGATCTCGCGCCCAATAGCTCAGCATGAAAGTCGGGATGGCAGCATCGCAGATTGCCCCACAATGCGCACCTGCGTCGGACCCTCCCAAAAGAACGTGGGGATCATCCAGCAGTTCACGAACGAAATCCAGGTTGTAATCACCGTAGTTCATGACGACGACATAGACATAACCGTGACCGTCGCGTTCCATCAGCATGTCGTAAATTACCGCATCGGCAGACATGCCGCGCGCTTCGGCAATCGCCTTGACGCTCTGCTCATAGGACGGCTCATAATCGAGTTTTCCATTCGTCCCTTCCAGCCGGAACATCAGTTCCGTAGCCAGGGGAATGCCCGCAAACGGCGTTTCGCCCGTCTCTTCCGAAAGGATTTTGTCGCGCGTTTCAGGCTTGCGCAATTCGTCGAGCTGTTCACGAAACGGTCGATCGCGCAAGGCATCGTATGTCGGCCTGCCCATGAAAATGTTGAAGCTGCTTTGCCAGCCCATGATAATGCCGATGGGGCGCGGACTGATTTGCGGCATAAGGTTCGCGCCGCCGGCATTTTCGCGAGCGGTCAACGCCATGATGTCCCGCCATTTATCGGGATTGCCTGGATTCTGGTGCATCAGGAAAGTAAACGGAACGCCATATTTGCGTGAAAGCCCGCCCATCCAGGCAAGATCTTCTTCCGTGCTGAGGCTGCCCGGTATCGGGTCGAGGTGAAGGTCCAAAACCACTTCAAAAACGGTGCCGGGGGCATCGGCCAATGATGCGCATATCCCATCCATTTCGGCCACAGATACCTGGGTGCCGGGTACAATTTTGCCGTCTGCCGTGAGGTGTGCGCAAATGCGGGACGTAGTAAAACCAAAGGCTCCGGCATCCAGCCCTTCGCGCGTCAGGTGCGCCATGCGGGCAATTTCTTCTTCGCTGGCCGGTGCGTTCTGCGCGCCGCGTTCGCCCATGACATAAGTCCGCAAGGCGGCATGGGGAATCTGCGCACCTACATCGATTGCGTATTCGCGCGTTGACAGAAAATCGAGATATTCACGGAAGGTTTCCCATTCCCACGTTATACCCTCTGAAAGGGCCGTGCCGGGAATATCTTCCACGCCTTCCATGATGTTGATCAGTTCATCGTGATAATCGCCAGCCACAGGTGCGAAACCGACTCCGCAATTGCCCATCACAACTGTCGTCACCCCGTGCCAGCACGACGGGCTGAGATAGGAATCCCAACTGACCTGCCCGTCATAATGGGTGTGAATATCAACCCATCCCGGCGTTACGATCAAACCATCGGCATCAATTTCCCGCCTGCCCGAAACAGATACCTTGCCCACTTCCCTGATTGTGGCGCCGTCTATGGCCACATCGGCCCTTACTGGTGCAGTGCCGGTGCCGTCACAGACCAACCCGTTGCGAATAACGATGTCATACATGGCAGCCTCTCTCAATCATGGATCGCACCTCGGCCATTTTCCGCCACACAGCACGCATACATGCGACCTAATGCATCCCGAACATTGATGTCAAACGTTTAACGGTCAGACCAAATTGACGTTTGCGTAAAATGTTCTATCGTATATCCGACGCACGATTTGCACGCGGGAGGTGGAAGTGGAGAAAAGGACAACGGTCGCAAGTTCCGCCATTTCCAATATCGTCGTGCAGAAAGCATCGGACATTCTGGCATCGCGCCTGCGTCAGCTTATCCTTTCGGGCGAGCTTCGCCCCGGCGACCCTTTGCCAAACGAGCGCGAACTGGTGGAGCAAAGCGGTCTTGGCCGATCATCCGTTCGCGAAGCATTGCGCGAACTGTCGGCAGAAGGGTTGGTATCCACGCGTGGTGGGCGTGGTGGCGGATCATTTGTGACCTTGCCTGA
The DNA here is from genome assembly GCA_020446465.1 of Novosphingobium sp. Classification (GTDB taxonomy): domain Bacteria; phylum Pseudomonadota; class Alphaproteobacteria; order Sphingomonadales; family Sphingomonadaceae; genus JAWKXU01. The sequence continues at coordinate 4,615 of JAGREQ010000002.1, forward strand.
CCTCAATTCCATGCGAAAGCCTGTGGAACTGTTCATACAGGCCAACGATGTCAGTTTCGAATCCCTGCTGGACTGTCGCCTGGCCGTGGAGCCGACGCTGGCACGTCTGGCAGCGCTCAATCGCACCGATGAAGAAGCGCAGGAACTGCAAGCCCTTCATGACAAGTTCGCTGCGAGCAGTGACAATGTCGAGGAATATCGCCGTCTCAACCTCGAATGGCACCTCGCGGTCACGCGCGCCAGTCGCAACGCCCCTCTCATCGCCCTTATGGAGGCCATCTCGTCGCCTATCCTCGCATCGTCACAGCCAACAAGCGTCACCACCCAAAAAATTCGCGAAGATACCGTAAAGGTTCACGCCCGCATTCAGGCCGCGATCATGCGGCGCGATGCTGACGAAGCCTTTCGCCTGATGAGCAAACACGTCGAGGCATTTCAGGCGATAAGCTCTGCAAAATCGAAAAATCTGGAGCAAACGCAATGATTGACCTGCATTACGTCGCCACGGCCAACGGTATGAAAGTCGCCATTGCGCTGCAGGAGATGGCGCTCGATTATCGGGTTATCAATTACGACCTGTTTGCCGGTGCGCACCTCAACGCCCGTTTCAAACAGATCAACCCCAACAACAAGTTACCCGCCATCGTGGACCTTGACCCGACGGACGGGGGTGCCCCTTTCCCCGTGTTCGAATCCGGTGCGATCCTGCTTTATCTTGCAGAAAAAACCGGACAGTTCCTGCCCGCCGATTCACGGGGGCGCTCAGTCACGCTGCAATGGCTGTTCTGGCAAATGGCCGGGCTTGGCCCGATGCACGGCCAGGCCCACCATTTTTTGCGCTATGCTCCGGAGCGCTTCGATTATCCCAGCAAACGCTATGCCAATGAAGCACTGCGATTGCTCAAAGTGCTCGACTACCGTCTTGCACAGGCCGAATATCTCGCCGGAGACGAGTACTCCATTGCCGACATGGCTGTTTGGCCATGGGTGGGCGGCGCGGCGCTTATCGACATAGATATTGCAGAACTGCCAGCCCTCTCTCGCTGGGTTAAGCAAGTCGGAGAACGGCCTGCAGTCCAGGCCGCAGTGGAAGGAAAGCAAACTGCTGTACCCGGCGAATACACGCAAAAGCATGCGGTGCTAACGCCAGAGCAGTGGTCCAACATGTTTGGCGAAAACCTGCTGGCCGCATCAGATATCCGTTAAGGCATTTTCAGCCAAAGCCTTTCGCCCACGCCTCATGGCTTTTCGGGCAAGGCGAATGCCATGACGTAATCACCCACGCCCGTAGCCAGCGAAGCGCTGCCGCCTGCGGATACAACCACAAACTGCCGTCCGCTTTTCGGGCTGATATAGGTCATCGGTGTCGAATGTGCGCCAACCGGCAATTGTGCGCGCCACAGCATCTTGCCTGAATCGAGATCGAATGCCCGCAATGCCCGCTCTTGCGTTGCAGCAATGAAAATCAGGCCAGACCCAGTGGTCATAGGGCCACCAAGAACCGGAACGCCCATCGGCAGGGGAATATGACTCTTGATGTCGAAAGGCCCACTGTCAGCGCCGGTTCCCAGCGGCTTCTCCCACAGCATCTTGCCACTTTCCAGATCGACCACGCCGATCTTGCCGAATGGCGGCTCTGTGCAAGGCACGCCGAGCGGCGAAAGGAACGCCCCTGTCAAAAGGCCGAATGGCGTGCCTTCCTGCGGCACGGGCAAGCCGACATGGGCAACGCCATCGTCAGAACGCTTCAACCCCATGGCATCTGCATCCTTGCGGCTGACCATGCTGGTATAGTTGGCCATGCGGTTCCAGTTGACGATCGCCAGCTTGCGTCCGGGGTTAACCGCAATGCCGCCCCAGTTCACCCCACCCAGGAAACTGGGATAAGTGATTGACGGTTTGGGATAACCCGGCGGCGTGAATATGCCTTCATACCGTGCCTGGCCGAACTTGATCCTGCACCACATCTGGTCGATCGGCGTCAGCCCCCACATGATCTGCGGGGTCAGCACGGTGTTGTCAAACGCCGGCAAATCGGGGGAAAATGGCTGGGTCGGAGACAGCCAGTCACCGGGGGCAGGCCCTTGCGGAACAGGGCGTTCCTCCACCCGTTTAAGCGGCTTTCCATCACGCCGGTCCAGCAGGAACATCTGGCCGCTCTTGGATGTCTGGACAAGCGCGGGAACGACCTTGCCATCAATCGGTATGTCGATCAGCGTCGGTTGCGGAGAGACATCGTAATCCCACACATCATGGTGGACGATCTGGAAGTTCCAGCGCGCCTCACCCGTTTCGATGTCGAGTGCGACAACCCCGGCAGAATACTTTTCAGACCCTTTGGAACGGTGCGCCCCCCAGTAATCCGGGGTCGAGTTACCGGTCGGCAGATAAACCATCCCCAGTTCCTCATCACCGCTCATCGGCCCCCAGGAATTGGCAGTACCGCGCGAATATGTCTCGCCCGGCCCCGGCTCACCATGCTCATGCGGGCGGTCCATGTCCCAGGCCCACACGAAATCACCGGTCACGGCATCATAGGCACGGATAACGCCTGAAGGCTCGCCCACAAACTGCCCGTCAGCAACCCAGCCCCCGACCACGATCTTGCCGCGCACGATCGTCGGTGCCGAACTGATATAGTAGTATCCGCTTATGACATCGCCGAGGCCCTTCTTGAGGTTCACGGAGCCGTTTTCACCAAAATCAGCACAAGGTTTTCCGTCAACCGCATCGACTTCGATCAGGCGACCGTCAACCGTACCCGAAACAATCCGCTTTGCGCAGGTTCCGGTGGCATCGGGGATTTCATAATACGAAACGCCGCGACAGGCACCGGCAGGCGGGGCGTTGACCTTGGGGTCATATTGCCAGCGACGCGCACCCGTTTCAGGGTCCAGCGCGATAATGACGTTGGTTGTCGTGCAAAGATAGAGCGTATCGTCGACCATCAAGGGTGTCGCCTCGAAGCCGAGTCCAGTCTGCAAAACCCCGGTCCGGTATGTCCAGGCAGGTTCAAGTTTGTTTACGTTTGCCTGATTGATCTGCGTCAGTGGGGAAAACCGCGTTCCTGCAAGCACATTGCCATATTGCCGCCACTCGCCCGCCCCTGTCGGTGCGGCAGCAACTTTCTGGAGGGGCGCCGTTTCAGGTCTGTTGACTGACCAGAGCCACCCACCAAACGCCAGCGCCACAATGGCAACAACGCCCAGAAACGCTGTCCGCCATGGCCGTATCCAGGGCCAAAAAACCCACACCGCCAGAACAAGCGGCGCAACAAGGCGGCTCTGCAAGCTCCAGGGGTTCAGCCCCCCTTCCCAGAGCGCCCAGACAAATGTGCCCACGAGCATAAGGGCATAAACAGCCATTGCGCGCGAATCACCACGAAGTGCGAACCATGCAGTCGCAGCCACTGCCAGACCGGCAAGAAGGTAATAAATGGTTCCGCCCAGCAAGGCCAACTGTGCGCCGCCGATAACCAGCGCCAGCGCTATCAGGCCAAGGATAATGGCAAGCACAATGCGAGGTTTACCCCGCGCGCGAACGCCGGCTTCAGCCCTGGTATCCATTATTCCTTCTCCCGGCCCAGCAGGCCAATGTCGCAATCACAATCGCCCGGTTATTCGGGTAAGTTATTATTTAGGCAGTGCAAAAGCGACCATGATATTCTTTTCATTGGTTGCCAGCGCCCCGCTGCCACCCGCTGCGATAACGACATATTGCCTGCCATCGCGCCCGACATAAGTCATGGGGTTGGCATTACCATTGGCAGGCAGGTCTGCCCGCCACAGCAACTTACCTGTGTTTGAATCATAGGCTCTTATGCGCTTGTCAGGCGTCGAGGCGATGAACGTCAGCCCGCTTGCTGTCGTCATGGTCCCGCCTACCGAAGGCAGGCCAATCGTAAAGGGAAGATGCGATGCAATGCCAAGCGGCCCCATCCTGTCCGCCGTACCAATCGGGCGTTGCCATACGATCTTGCGGGTCTTGAGGTCGAGCGCCGCCAGTTCGCCCATTGGCGGCTGGAGGCAAGGCACCTGCAAGGGGGACAGCAGCGTACCATTCAGCACCGCATAACGCGCGCCGAATTGCGGCACACCTGCGCGCACGGCTTCGGGTGAACTGACGACGCCCTTGCCAGCCGGCTTCATCCCTAAAGCTGCTGCTTCTTTGGGCGTGATCAACTTGGACCGGGTCGGTAGCCTGTTCGAACTGACGAGCAACCGCCCGGACTTCTTGTCGACCGAGAAGCTGCCCCAGTTTACGCCGCCCGCAAAGCCGGGATATTGCAGCGAACCCTGCAGGCTAGGCGGCGTATAGCGACCATCATAGCGCAGACTCTTGAACGTGATGCGGCACCAGAGCTGGTCAAACGGCGTCAACCCCCACATCTGGCTTTCCGTCAGGCGCTGACCTGCGAAGTTCGGCATTTCAGGCGAAAACGGCTGTGTCGGTGACGCCTTTTCACCGGGGCCAGCACGACCGGGCACTTTTTCTTCGACGATCGGTGACAGCGGTTTGCCCGTGCGCCGGTCCAGCACGAAAGTCTCACCTGTCTTGGCGATACTGATAAGTGCAGGGACATTCTTGCCGTTCACCGGGAAGTCGGTCAGCACCGGCTGGGATGCGATATCATAGTCCCAAATGTCGTGATGAACGGTCTGGAACATCCAGCGCAGTTCTCCCGTCTTGTTGTCGAGTGCGAGGATCGCGTTGGAGAACTTTTCTCCCGATTTGGTCCGCTCACCGCCATAGTAATCCGGGGTGGCGACACCCATCGGAACATAGACCAGCCCCAGCGCTTCGTCCGTGCTGGATACAGACCAGCTATTGGGAGAGCCCGGAACGTATGTTTCATCGTCCGCAAGCGGAGCAGTGCGGTCCGGGTCAGCCGGATCAAAATCCCACATCTGCTTGCCTGTCTTCAGGTCGAATGCACGAATCACGCCCGATGGCTGCCGCAAAAGCTGCCCGTCAAAACCATAGGAACCAAGCACAATGACAGAGCCCGAAACAGTCGGCGCCGAGGTGTAGTAGAAATACAATTTGTCGTGCGGGGTGATGTTCTTGCGCAGATCGACCGCACCATTGACGCCAAAATCCTCGCAAGGCTTGCCCGTTTCGGCATCGACCGCCAGCAGGCGCGCGTCGATCGTGCCGGTGTAGATGCGCTTCAAACACGCCGGTTGTGGCCCATCGTTCGATGCAGGCGCGGCAATCGCGCCGCGCTCAACCAGGTCCGCATAAGCGACACCACGGCAATTCGCGAACAGCACACCCTGATCGTCAACGGGCGGATCATGCCGCCAGATTTCCTTGCCGCTGACAGGGTCAAGCGCAAACAGGACGTTATGCGGCGTACAGCCGAACAGCTTGTTCCCGATTTTCAACGGTGTCACTTCAAAAGCCAGAGCAGCCGCACCACCGGGTCGAGGTGCAGCGCCAGTTTCGTATGTCCAGGCCAGTTCAAGCGCACCGACATTGGCAGGGGTAATCTGCGCAGCCTCGGCAAAGCGTTCGCCGCCCTGATTATCACCCCAGGCAAGCCATTCCGTGGGCGCGGCATCGAAGGCAAGGTTGGAAAGATCAGCTTTGCCATCCGGCGCGCCGGGGTTGACGATCAACACAGAGATAACGCCGACAACAATGACCGCGATGATACCCAGCAACGCCCTGCCTGCAATGCAGCCACCATCCCGATAGCCGAGATAGCGCGCGACAGGAGGCAGAAGAAAGAACAGGCCAAAACCGGTCAGCAGTGCGACGCGCGGGACCATGGCCCAGCCATTTCCACCCGTTTCCCACAAAGCCCAGATCCATGTGATCGCAATCAGCGCAAGGTAGAGATAGGCGGAAACTTTCCGGCCACGCCACAAGAGCACAGCGACCGCCAACAAGGCAAGTCCGGCCAGAACATAATAGGCAGAACCGCCCAAAGTCAGCAGCTTGACGCCCCCTGCAGTCAACCCCAGGCCGCCCAGTGCCAGAACCAACGCCAGAATGCGTGCAAGGATTCCGGCGCCTTTGCCGGCTGGCTTGCTTTCAGTCATCCTCAATCCCTTTCCCGTGCTGTCTGCTCACAGCTGCGCCTTCATTACACAAAGCCGAACAAACCTCGAGAAGATATTTCATCTGTGCACAATCTGTTGCACACGCCGGAAGCATTGTTCGTTACGTTCGTTACCGCAGATACTGCAAGAAGTGTGGATGATCGCGCACCACGGCCATGAATGGATCATTGGCATTGCAACAGAAAACCGAAATCCTGTCGGACCCGGTCGCATGTCGTTCCTCGATGCAGCCGGAAGGATTCAACCGTTCCCACGGCCTGCAAGAGGTGCCGATACGTTGACCGCACTGGGGCAGACTTATACGTTCAGGCGCATATAAGGTAAGAGCGCGAAAGTCGGCAAAACTGCTCGCTGAGGATGCAGGCTGAACCGCGCATACAAAAAGATGCGCTGTACACAGTGCGGAGAGAGACATGGCTTACAGGACAGGGCCGGAACGCGCGCCGGAATACGACTGGTTTCGTGACACATGGGAACTTCTCTCACCCGCTACGCATTCCTGCCAGATCGAACAAAGCCATCGTCGTATCGCGGGATGCTTTTTCGCCGACTCGAAAATCAGCAATTGTGCAGCACGACGTGGCGAGAAAGAAATCGAACGAACGCCGGAAGATGGGCTATATATCACACTTTATAGCCAGGGCAGCTTGCGCTTCCGCTCACGGGATGCAGAGTCCGTCCTCAGAGCTGGCGACATCCTGCTGTGGGAAACCGGCACGAAGGGTGCCTTTGATTGCCGGGATAGCGCCACAGGCCAGACAATTCTCTTCCCGCGCAATATGCTGGAACGGCGGCTGGGTAAATCACAGCGTTTGTCTGCAATACAACCAGACCCCCGTGACCCCAGAACAGCACTTATGCGTTCCCATTTCCAGGCATTGCATCAGCTTGCAGGGCACACAGACGAGTCAGTGCTGCGGGCACTGCTCGAAACCTCGCTGGACCTTGCCTATCTGTGCCTTGTTCGCGATGGCGATATCGCAGATGATCAGCCTGCATATACCGCCATTGAACGAGATATTGCAGAGCACCTTGCCTCTGATGACTTGTCTCCACTGGCTACTGCACAACGTCTGGGGATGAGCGTCAGGCGATTGCAGCAGATTCTCTATGCACGCGGCACGACATTCACGGGGCTGGTTGCCGAACTGCGGGTAGAACGCGCGTCAGAAATGCTTCGTTCACCTGCTTTCTGCAGCCACTCGATCAGCGAAATCGCCTTGTCGCTCGGCTTTTATGACAGCGCCCATTTCTCCAACACTTTCAAGAGAAACAAAGGCATTTCTCCGCGCCAGTATCGCAAGCTGCATTGAACTTTCACAACCCGAATACTTACAAGAAATTTGCGCGCCTTTCCAATACAGGCCAGCGCTTTGCAGTTAGTCTCTCCCTGTTCAGCAGGCCGCTGGCCGATGGCGCACGGTCGAAAACTGGTGAGAGGACAAACAATGGCAACCAATCCTGACCTGGGGCACTATTCACCATACAAAGCGCGATTTGACGAAGATGGCGTGGTCCTGATCCCCGGCGCATTGAACGAGGCGGAAATGAGCCTGCTCGAACAATGCTATGAATCCCATTTCAATGCCGACAAGCAACTGGCCGAGCGGATGTATGGCGATGGCAAGGATGAAATATACTTCCTGACCGACAACACTATCCGCGCAGGTGAGCGTTACCAGCGCCTGATGGCTGAAACGCGAATTGCTGATATCGCGCAGGATTTGTTCGGCGGCCACGACACGTATTATTATCTGGAGCAGATGTGGAACAAGACAGGCGGCGCGCGCCGCACGGCCTGGCATCAGGACACGGCCTATATCCCGTTCAAAGGCCCAGGGCTTGTCATTTTCTGGATTCCGCTGGAACCTCTTTATGCCGAAAACGTGCTGGAGGTGATCCGCAGATCGCACAAGCAGACGCTTTTCAACGCTCCGATGTATGATCCCAAGGACCATACCGAACCACTTTATGATGAACGCGACCTTCCGCGCATCCCCAATATAGAAAACGAGCGCGAAAAATGGGATATCTTCTCGACGCCCATGCAGCGCGGAGATGTGCTGGCCTTTCACCCCGGTTGCATTCATGGCGGCGCTCCTACACGCCCCGATCAGGTCCGCCGCAGCTATACCTTCCGGTTCTTTTCCGACGAGGCCTGGTTCAGTCCATTGCCCGGCAAGCGTGACCTTGGCCAAAACAGGTTTTCCAACCAGCGGCAGGATACCGACGACCGGATTGTGCTAAAGGGATTTGAACAGCTCAAGCCGGGCGATCTGCTTTGCCAAAGCAATGAATGGGAACGCGTCCGTGCAGCAGTCTGAGAAAGCCGGGACCATGGAATTGATTACCACTTTCGACCATTACGCGACACCACTTGGCGCTGACGGCACGCCTTACGCATACTTCGAGAAGGTTCGCGATGAAGCCCTGGCTGCAGGGCGTGAAATCGGATGGAGCGAAGCCCATGGCGGCTTTTGGGTTACGACTGGCTGGCAGGCGAGCCGGGAAATCCACCAGAACAACGTAGACTTTTCCAATCGCGCCACCACCTTCCCACAATATGCCACACCCAGCGGCAAACCGTTCATGCTTTCAGGTCAGGATGAACCGGAACACACGCATTACCGCCGGATGGTGCAAGCCCCCTTTACCAAGGTGCGAGCAATGAGAATGCTCGACCAAATGCGGGAAATCGCCGACATGCTGGTTGACCGGGTGATCGACAAGGATGCTTTCGATGTATGCGAGGCGACCGACCCTATGCCCGGCTACGCATTCTGCGCCATTGTCGGCCTTTCGATGGACGATGCCAGCAAGTTCCGGCGTTTTGTTCATGCCATGGTGCAAGGCGCGACCGACCCGGAAGGCGCTTCACCTGCGATGCGCGAAATGGAAGCCTATTGGCGTGACATGGTCGAGCTTCGTCGCCGCGAACCCAACGACGGGCTTCTGAGCGAGATCATTAACAGCGAATATGATGGCGAACGGTTAAACGACGAAGAACTGCTCGATTTCTTTACCGTGCTGCTGCTTGGCGGGTTTGACAACACTTTGCGGTTCCTTGCCAATGCCTTCCATCGGCTGGCCTGCGACACGGCCTTGCGTCGGCAGCTTGCCCAGAACCCGGAGCTGATTCCTTCCGCTGTGGAAGAATTTCTCCGCCTTGATGGTCCTGCCTGCATCTTTCGCGAAGTTGTAAACCCCATCACCTTGGCCGGTGTCGATCTGAAGCCGGGCCAGATCATTGGCATGATTCACCAGATCACCAACCGCGATCCGCGACAGTTCCCCGATCCTGATCGCTTTATCGCCGACCGCAAGCCGAACCATCACTTTGCCCTGGGCATCGGCATTCACCACTGCCTTGGCGCTTATCTGGCCAAAGCCGAAGCCATTGCAATGATCGAGCGGTTTCTGGCCCGGATTCCCGAATTCCAGCTAAATCCGAACCAAAAACCCCACTGGGTAGCCGGGCAGGTCGGCGGCTTTCACAGTGTCCCAATCGAGAGAGTGCCCATCGCGGCAAGCGCCTGAATCACCCGTCCCCCTCGGTCACGGCGCGACTGGCAAATAGCCAGCGCCATTCACCCTCGATTGCCACTTCATCGTCCCCCTTGATGATCTGGTAATCGAAAGTGACCTTGCCCTGCGGCTTGACTGCATGCGGCCTGATCTCGCTCACAACCAATTCCAGACGGATGGTATCGCCGAACAGGACAGGGGTTTTGTAGCGGATTGTCTGCTCGATAATCGCAAGGCCGGTTCCAGCGGACAACCCAAGCCGCTCCATAAGGCCCGACGCGATACCGATGGACGCAAGACCAGGCGGAAAGGCACCGCCGAACAGACCATGCTTCGCGGCGAAATCATAATCCACATGCATGGGGTTCATGTCGCCACTATACATTGCCCAGAAAAGCCCATCGGCCTGCGTGACCGTGCGCCCTTGCGTCACAAGGCGTTCCCCGACAGTAAAATCTTCCAGAAAACGTGCGGATGGACCGATGAAGCGCTTAGCCTCAGGCATGTGAAGTCCTTCTACTGTTTCACCTGTTTGGGCAGAGCATAAGCGATAAAGGCGTCTGACGCCCCGGAACCGAGAACAATGCTTCCGCCCGCCGCGATGACAACAAACTGCCTGCCGCTTTTCGGGCTGATATAGGTGGTCGGGTTCGCGTTGCCGCCTGCGGGCAACCGGCGCGACCACAACTGCTTGCCCGTGCTGGTATCGAGTGCGCGGAACCGCTTTTCCTGCGAACCACCTATGAAAATCAGTCCGCCACCCGTCGTCAGCGATCCGCCAAAGCTCGGCACACCAATCGGCAGAGGCACATGCGATGCCACCCTGAAGGGGCCTGTATCGACACTCGTGCCAAAAGGTTTTTGCCAGATGACTTTACGCGTCTTCAGGTCCACCACTGCAATGTTACCATAGGGCGGTTCAAGACAGGGCATCTCAAGCGGCGACGCAAACAACGGGTCTAGCAGCGCACCATAAGCCACACCTGCCTGCGGGTTCTCGACCCCGACATGGGGAACAGCCCCGGTTGTGGTCGGCGCAAAACCCAGACGATCGGCTTCTGCCCGCGTGACCAATCGAACCCTGATCGGCAAGCGCAACCAGTCAACCACCATCAGCCCGTTTTCCGGATCGACCGAAATGCCGCCTCGGTTCATTCCACCAACATTACCGGGATACTGGATCGACCAATCCATCCCCGGCGGGGTGAACATGCCCTGATATCGCGATTGCCGGAATTTGATGCGACACCACAACTGATCGAGAGGAGTCGCGCCCCACATCATCGATTCCGTCAGGGTTTCCCGGCCAAATCCGGGCATTCCCGCCGAAATCGGCTGGGTAGATGAAAGGCGCTCCCCCTTCATCGAGCCTTGGGGCGCGGACTGCTCCTCGACTGGAGCCAATGGCTTCCCGGTCCGGCGATCGAGCAGAAATATCTCCCCCTGTTTGGTTGGTTGCAACAGCGCGGGGACTTTCTCGCCATTGACCGGAAGGTCGATAAGCGTTGGTTGCGATGCAATGTCATAGTCCCAGACGTCATGGTGGACGGTCTGGAAATGCCACCGTTCGGCACCGGTTTCGGCGTCAATTGCAACCACCGAACTTGAATACTTTTCTGTGCCGGGGGATCGGTGCGCGCCCCAGTAATCGGGTGTGCCATTGCCGGTTGGCACATAGACAAGCCCCAGATCCTCATCACCGCTCATCGGTGCCCAGCTATTTGCCGTTCCTCGGGAGAAGCTCTTGCCTTCGGGCGGCATTCCATGCTCGTCCGGGCGATCCATGTCCCAGGCCCAGGCGAAAGCACCTGTCACGGCATCGTATGCGCGGATAACGCCCGATGGCTCGTTCGTCATCTGACCATCCATCACGTTGCCGCCGACAATCACCTTGCCGCGCACCAGAACCGGCGCAGAGCTGACGTAATAGTAATCGGGCAGAACATTGCCCATTCCGGCTTTCAGATCGACAAAACCGTCTTTCCCAAAATCCATGCAGGGTTTGCCCGTTACGGCATCGAGCGCCATCAACCGCGCGTCGATAGTCCCTGAAATTATTCGGGCAGCACAAGCGCCAGTTGCATCCGGTTGCCTGAAATAGGCAACTCCGCGACATGCGCCCGACATTGGCGGGTCAATACCGGGATCGAAGGCCCAGCGCCGCTTGCCCGTTTCGGCATCGATAGCGTGAACCTGATTTGATGACGTGCAAATGTAAACAGTATCGCCAATCATCAGCGGGTTGTTCTGGACACCGTTGCCGGTGAACTCATCGCCGGTATGATAAGTCCAGGCCCGTTCCAGGCTGCCGATATTCGTGACGTTGATCTGCGAAAGGGGTGAGTATTTCGTCCCACCCAGATCATTCCCATAATGGCGCCACTCACCATTGCTGGTTTGCGCCGGGACCGCTTGCGGGAAATCGGTCTGCGACACCGATCCATGATCGCGGACCGCAAGATAGACTGGCAGGCCAAGGCCAAGAATTACGACCGCGGCACCACCGGCAAGCACCGTGGCTGGCAATTTGCGCAACCATGGCCAGATCACCCAAATGCCGAGAACGGCGGGCGCCAGAAACCGTGCCTGCACGCCCCAGATATTACGGCTTTCGACCAAGGCCCAGATCAAGGTTGCCAGCAGCAACGCAACATAGACCACAATCGCACGATCACTGCCCCTGAACGCAAAAAACGCCGAGACAAGAACGGCAACGCCAGCGAGCAGATAATAAGGCGACCCGCCAAGCATCAGGAGATAGGCCCCGCCACCAAGGAGCGGAAGCCCGATTATCGTCAGGACAATCGCCAACACTATGCGACGCCTTGCGCGGGTTCCACCGCTATCAGGTGAATCCAAAGCCATCCTGAATCCCCTCTATCCTTGACAGCGCCTCGGACGAGGTGATCGAACGCACATGAGGCCGTAACTACATGCTGACGTTCTGATCGCCGCCGTTCCGGGAACGAAGGCTATCCGGCCTGCTGCCTAAACGCTGTTGTGGCAGGCCAGCATTCGACGCTCAACTGTCGAATACGCCGCCCTGATCGTTACCATTGTTCCAGATGAAGTCGAGATAGGCCTTTGAAATCAGCCACCCTTTTTCAGGAGTTTTTACAAAGTCCCAGCGATAAATCCCGCCGGACTGATAGTAATTGTCACGCTTTTCCTTATCGAAAATCGCCGTGAAAATCAGGTTGGCTCGACCGCTTGCCGTATTGGTACCAGTAATCTCGAAATCCAGATTGACCATGATATGCTGCATCAGATCATAGAACGGGTCCATGCTGGACTTGCAGATTTCCAGAATACCTTCACGGCCAGCCATTTCGCCAAAACCATGTTCGAATACGAAAACCGCATCGTCCGTAAAATGCTTGGCCCAATCATCCCAGTCAAAACGGTCGGCCGTCTGGTGATAACTGTTTATCAGTCGCGTCAGATCCTGAATGGTTTCAAGCCGTGCCAGCCGTGCTTCCAGGTCACTCATCACGCTCTCCTTTACTTGGACAGGCCAACGATAATCGGGCCGACCCGCTCCATTTTATGACATGGACCACATTGCCTGCGACGCACGACTTGTCCATATAAATACGATCAATTTTCGGATTTTTGGACCGGATGGTCAGAAAATCACCGGGTGCGGGAGAATGTCGGATGGGTTTGATGGATTTTCAGGGGCGCGTCGCCATTGTGACAGGTGCAGGCAGGGGCATGGGGCGCAGCCATGCACTTATGCTTGCATCCCGTGGCGCGCGCGTTGTGGTAAACGACATCCCCTCGCCCGATGAGGACATCAACCCCGCCGATCAGGTTGTCGCCGAAATTCGCGCTGCTGGTGGAGTGGCCGTGGCCGATCTGCACAGCGTCATCACCAACGCTGACGATATTGTTGCAACAGCCATAGATCATTTCGGCGCGTTGGACATTGTCGTTTGCAATGCCGGTGTGATGAGCAGCACCAGCCTCGCCGACGCTGACCCTGAAGACTGGCGACGGGTATTCGACATACATTTTCGCGGAACAGTCGATGTCTGTCGTGCCGCCTGGCCTCATCTCATCGCTTCTGGCACGGGTCGTATCGTAACGACATGCTCCAGCGGTATGCTCGGAAACGCGGGGCTGACAAGCTATGGCTCGGCCAAGGGGGCTACTTTCAGCTTTTCGCGCAGCCTCGCGATCGAAGGACAGCCGCATGGCATTACGGTCAACACCATTCTGCCTTCTGCATGGACCCGGATCACCGGCACAATTGATGACCCGGCAATCGCCGAAACCCTGCAAAAATACTTCCAGCCCGACCATGTAGCCGCGCTTGTGACATGGCTATGTCATCAGGATACGAAGATCACGAATGAAGCGTTTCAGGTAAGCGGTGGCCGCGCAGGCCGGCTGGTGATGGCGGCATATCCCACCGTGCGCACATCGGACAGCACACCGGAAAACTGGCGCGTGCATGAAACCGAACTGATGCAGGACGGTGACCTGACCCCGCTTCGCAGCACGGCGGAAATGTTCGGCAACGAATTAGCAGATGCCGATCCTGCCATTCGCCATGCCATGAGCGATGAACGCGGCGGTCTGGGGCTGAAGCCGACAACCGGGCGTGAAGGCTGAACGCTATAGCGTTTCATGAAAAGGTTGAATCGGAAGAAACGCTAAAGAACGCTCTCAAACCTGCCACCGAACATCTTGCTGTGCCCCGTCAGCGGTCAATCAAGCCCGCCACCCAGCGCCCGATACAGCGTGACAAGATTTGTGGCACGATTGAGCCGCCCGGTGATGATCGCTCTTTTCGCAGCATAGGCGGTGCGCTGCGAATCCAGAAGTGTCAGAAAAGAGTCGATACCCGCACGGTATCGCGCGTCTGACAGCTTGGCTGCCACGTCCGCCGAATCCGCACGTGCGGTGAGCGCAGAGACACGCTCATCAATCGTTCCGCGCGTTGCCAGTGCATCGGCCACTTCGCGAAAAGCGGTTTGCACAGCCTTTTCGTAAGTAGCCACGGCAGCTTTCTGCCCCGCCTTGACGGCTGCCAGATTGCTGGTGCCGCGTCCAAAATCGAAAATTGTCTGTGACACATCAGGGCTGACAGACCACGCCTCGCTGTTGCCCTTGAGCAGGCCCGACAGTGCAGAACTGATGGTTCCAAAGCTGGCGGTGAGCGAAATGGTGGGGAAAATGGCCGCCCGCGCAGCGCCGATGTTCGCATTCTGGGCCATCAGCCGGTGTTCGGCTTCGAGTACGTCCGGTCGCCGCAGCAACACCGCAGAATCCATATCGGCAGGAAGCGCATCGAGCGTGAACGCCTCGTCACCCATTCCGGCTGGCAGATGCTCTTCCGCGACAGGCATTCCGACAAGCAGATCCAGCGCATTTTTATCCTGCGCGATCAGTGTCTGGAGCGCTGCAACATCGTCACGCGCGGATTGGTAATTGGTATCGGCCTGGCGCACTTCGAGTTCGGACACAGTGCCGATACGAAACTGCGCTTCTGTCAGTTCACGGGTGCGGGCATAGCTTTCCAGCGTATCGCGCGCGACCGCCAGCATATCCCTGTCAGCAGCCAGCGTGAGCCAGGCCGAACCGATTTCAGCGATCAGGCTGATCCGGGTTGCCTTGCGCGCCTCATCGCTTGCGAAATAGCTCTGCAAGGCCGCTTCGTTGAGGTTCCGCACTTTGCCCCAGAGATCAATCTCGAAGGCCGAAACACCAATGTCTGCCCGGTATATTTCACTGGTCCCGCCATCGGTGCCGCCAGTGCCGGTGCCGCTTCGCGCCGCAAGCCCCTGGCTGTTGGCGTATGTCGCACGCGCGCTTGCATCGATCGTGGGCAGCAGGTCAGCGCGTTGCACACGATATTCCGCCCGCGCCCGCAGGACGTTGGCAGCCGCTACCTGCAAATCCCGATTATTTTCAAGGCCGAGCGCGATAACCTCACGCAACCGGGGATCGAGAAAGAAATCCCGCCAGCCAATACGGGCAATATCCTGCCCTTCGGCGGCGGCATCGGGATAGACGGTCCCTTCGGGTAAGGTAGTCGGAACAGCACCCGCCGGACGAACGTAGCGCGGGGCCATATTGCACCCGGTAAGGGCTACTCCCAACAACAGGGAAACGAATATCCGGGGTTTGCTCGTCACGATGCTTCGCCCTCCCCTGTTACCGGTTCGGAATCGCCGGTCACTGCCGCCATCGAACGCCTCGCAAACAACTGCCGAACCACAACGAAGAATAGCGGAACGAAGAAGATGCCGAGGAAAGTCGCCGACAACATGCCTCCGACGACAGCCCGACCGATCGCATTCTGTCCGCCCGCACCTGCGCCCGTTGTCAGCGCAAGGGGCAGAACACCAAAGACGAAAGCAAAACTGGTCATCAGGATCGGGCGCAAGCGCAAACGGGCCGCAGCAACAGCCGCGTTGAACGCATTCATGCCTTCACGCATCCGTTCTTCCGCAAACTCGACAATCAGGATGGCATTCTTGGCTGAAACCCCGATCGTCGTAATCAGGCCGACCTGCAGATAAATATCGTTGTTCAGCCCTGTCAGCCATGCAGCGAAGAGCGCACCGAAAACGCCAAGTGGCACGACAAGCAGCACCGAAACCGGGACAGACCAGCTTTCGTAAAGCGCGGCAAGGCACAGAAAAACAATCAGCAGCGACAAGGCATAGAGCGCCGGGGCCTGACCGCCAGAAAGACGTTCCTCATACGAAAGGCCGGTCCACTCCAGCGCTGTACCGGGTGGCAGCTTGGCGTGAATTTCTTCCATGGCCTGCATTGCCTCACCCGTGCTGACACCGGGTGCCGCCGCGCCCTGAAGCTGCATTGCGGCCTGGCCATTATACCGTGTGAGCTGGGCAGGCGCGGTCACCCACTCCAGCGTCGAAAAGGCACTATATGGGACCATATTTCCAGTGGAGCCGCGGACATAGAAGGCGCTGAGGTCTTCCGGCTTCATCCGATATGGCCCGTCGGCCTGGACATAGACGCGTTTGACACGGCCACGGTCAATGAAATCATTGACATACCGGCCACCCCAGGCCGCCGAAATCATGGAATTGACCTCGCCCAGATCGACACCCAACGCGCGCGCCTTGTCCTGATCGACATTGATCTTCAACTGCGGCGCATCTTCAAGCGACATCGGCCGGACCTGGGTAACGCGAGCATCCTGCATCGCCATGCCCATCATCATGTTGCGGGCTTCCAGCAGCTTGTCGTGCCCGATCCCGCTCTTGTCGACCAGTTGCAGGTCGAATCCGGTCGCATTACCCAGTTCGATAACCGCAGGGGGCACAAGGGCGAATATCATGCCATCGTGGTAATTCTGGAACGCCCCCATAGCCCGCCCTGCAATCGCCTGCGCACTATTGGCGCTGCCGGGACGTTCTTCCCAGTCCTTCAAGGGAACAAACGCCAGACCCGCATTCTGCCCTTGCCCAGCGAAACTGAAGCCGTTGATCGTGAATACCCCCCGGACATTCTTTTCCTCTTCGACCATGAATTGATTGCGGACAGCATCAAGTCCCTTGGCCGTTCGCGAGGAAGTCGCCCCCGAAGGCCCCTGCACCATCGCGATCACCGACCCCTGATCTTCTTCAGGCAGAAACCCTGATGGCAAGCGCTGGAAAATGACAGCCATGACCACTGTTATCAGCAGGAAAACGACCATTGAGCGTTTCCAGCTCCGCGTCATCTTGACGACGCCGCCTTCGTATCGGGTGCTGCTGCGTTCAAACTTGTCGTTAAACCAGCGGAAAAATCGCGCTAGATAGCCGTTGCCTTCATGCTTCGTCGGATCGTGCGGCTTCAGGATCGTCGCGCACAAGGCAGGCGTCAGGATAAGGGCGACCATGACCGAAAGCGCCATCGCCGAGACAATAGTGATCGAGAACTGGCGATAAATGACCCCCGTGGACCCGCCGAAAAAGGCCATGGGAAGGAACACAGCCGATAGAACCAAGCCTATGCCAACCAGGGCACTGCTGATCTCATCCATCGATTTTCTGGCAGCTTCCTTGGGGCTTAGGTGCTCCGTCGTAATAAGACGCTCGACGTTTTCAACGACAACGATCGCGTCATCGACCAGAAGACCGATGGCCAGCACCATGCCAAACAGGGTCAGCGTGTTTATCGAGAACCCTGCAACCGCCATGATCGCAAATGTACCCAACAGCACAATCGGCACGGCAATTGTCGGAATCAGCGTAGCCCGCATGTTTTGCAGGAAAAGCAGCATGACCAGGAAGACCAGCACGACCGCTTCGACCAAGGTCTCAATAACTTGCTGGATCGATAGCCGCACAAAAGGACTGGTATCGTAAGGGTAGATAACCTCGACATCCGAAGGTAACGTCCCGCCGATATCCTGCGTCAGCGCCTTGACCGCATCGACCGTATCAAGCGCATTCGCGCCCGGCGCCAGTTTTATCCCCATGCCCGAGGCCGGCATACCTCTCCAGAGTGAATCCACCGCATAGCTCTCAGCGCCAAGTTCGACACGTGCAACATCGCGCAAGCGTACAACGGCACCACTACTGTCTGTCTTCAGGCTGATCGCGCCGAATTCTTCGGGCGTAGTGAGGCGTGACTGGACGGCGACTGTCGCATTTAGCATCTGTTCGGCAGGTGCAGGCTGCGCGCCGATCTGCCCTGCTGAAACCTGCGCGTTCTGGGCTTCCAGCGCAGCCACGACATCGGAAACAGTCAGTTGTACGCCATTGAGTTTCAGTGGATCGAGCCAGATACGCATCGCGTACTGGGATCCGAAGATCTGGATGTCCCCGACACCATTTATACGGGCGACCTGATCTTGCATACGCGAGGCCAGCATATCCGCGAGGTCCGCCTTGTTGTGGCTGCCATCCTTTGAATACAGCCCGACGACCATCAGGAAATTATTGGACGACTTGGCAACCCGAATACCCTGACGCTGCACCTCCTGGGGCATGAGCGGCATGGCCGATTGCAGCTTGTTCTGGACCTGAACCTGCGCAATGTCCGGATCGGTTCCCTGTTCGAACGTAAGCGTTACCGTGGCGCGACCGGCAGAGCTTGACGACGATGAAAAGTAACGAAGGTTGTCGATACCCTTCATCTGCTGTTCGATGATCTGGGTCGTCGTATTTTCTAGCGTCTGGGCATCAGCGCCGGGATAAGTCGCACTGATTTCAATTGCTGGCGGCGCAATCGTCGGAAACTGGGCAACAGGAAGCCCCCTGATTGCCAGCAACCCGGCGATCATCAGGATAATGGCCAGAACCCATGCGAAGATCGGCCGATCGATGAAAAAGCGTGACACGGCTCTTTATGAACCCTTGCCCGGTTCGCCAGCAGCCGCTTTTTGCGGCGCAGCCATGCCCTTGTCCGGCGACCACGGCACTGCCTTCACCTCCGCTCCCGGTTGCAGCATCATAGTGCCTTCAACCGCAACACGCTCACCAGCTTTAAGCCCCGATTCCACCAACCAGTCCTGACCCAGTGTGCGAGAGACCTTTATGGGCCGCAATGCCAGCTTACCGTCCTTGCCGATAACCATCACGGTCGCCCGACCGGTGGCATCACGCGTAACCGCACGCTGCGGGACACGGATCGCATCAGCCTGCGTTCCCTCAACAAAGGTCGCGCGCACATACATGCCGGGCAGCAGCAGGCCTTTCGGGTTGGCAAACTGCGCACGGATCGTCTGACTGCCGGTGGCGGGATCGACAGTTACATCGGTGAACTTGACCACACCCTCAACCGGGTAAGTCGAGCCATCCTCAAGCGTGAGTTTGACACGGGCAGCAGCCCCATCGCGCGATAACTCTCCTGCCAGCAATTGCTGACGCAAACGCAGTTGATCGGCGCTTGACTGGGCGATGTCCACATAGATCGGATCAAGGCGCTGGATTGTCGTCAGCGGGGCCACCTGCGATGCACTGACAAGAGCGCCGGTGGTGAATGCAGAACGCCCGATACGCCCTGCGATAGGAGCGGTAATTGTCGTGCGGCGCAGATCGACCGACGCGGCATTAAGCGCCGCCTGCTGGGCTGCAACGTCGGCGTGCGCCTGTGCCGCAGCGGCCTTCGCATTTTCATATTCCTGCCGCGAAACAGCGTTGATCTTGACCAGTTCACCATAGCGCCGGGCGAGAGCATCACTTGAAGCGATAGCTGCACGCGCCCTTGCCAGAGCAGCCTGCGCACTGGCAACATTGGCGGCATAAGGAGCCGGGTCAATACGATAAAGCGGCTGCCCCGCCCTCACCCAGTCCCCTTCCTGAAACAGGCGAGCGCGAATCAGACCATTGACCTGAGGCCGGACTTCCGATGTTTCAAAAGCTGACGTCCGACCGGCGAGTTCAGTGCTGAGGGTGACCGGCCCTTCCTTCACCGTAACAAAGCCGACCGGCGGAGCGCCTGCGGGACCAGGCGTTTCCTGCCCGCAACTCGCCAGCAGCAGGGCAAAAGCAAGAATGACAGATGATCTTGGCACGCAGCAACTTTCAGTTGGTGAGTGAGCATTCACTCACATTTGACGCAAGGCCCCTAGCTCGATTATGGTTTCGACGCAAGTTGCGAGAGGTAGATGCTGTGAAAAACGACATTTGTGAAGGCGATAATCGCGCGACTCGCGCGGCTTCACGTCGGTTACGGATCGTCGAAACCGCTCGTCGCCTTTTCGTGACCAAGGGCTTTCATGGAACCGGTGTGGCCCAGATCGCAGCGGAGTCAGGGGTGAAAATCGGCCAGCTTTATCGTGACTTTGCCTGCAAGGAAGATATCGTCGCACAGATAGTCCAGCAATCAATCGGCGAATTTCTTGATGAAAGTGGCTTGTGCAAGGCAGCAAGCAAACGCGACGCCAAGGCCGCGCACGACTGGTTGCGCCGGTTTTTGACCGATGAAGATCACCCCAATCGCGAAAATATCGACAGCGAATGCGCGATGTTCGCGGAAATCAATGCAGAAGCCAGCCGCAATGAACGTATCGCCGCAATCCTTCGTGCAACCGATGCCCATGTGCGAAACACGATCGACACCGCGCTGGAGATTATGGCCCCCGGCCCGACTCTGAAAGAGCGCCGATACCTCCTCGCTCACCTTATCCTGTCGGTCGGGCATGGCATCTGGCTTCGCCGGATTGCCGCACCGGAACTGCCTACCTCCGTTCTAGGCAGCTATTCACTTCAGATGATCGACCGGGAGATCGAAGAACTGGCGATAACAGCCAAAAACCGGAGCATTCTGATCACCTGAATCTGAACACCTCGACGCCGCGCGGTTTGATCACAAGTCTATCTAGATTCTGCGCTTCTCACCCTGCCAGAACTTTTCGCGAATATCTTTCTTGCTGACCTTGCCGACGGGTGTGCGCGGCAGACTGTCCCATATTTCGACGGTCTTGGGGGTGCGCACGCTTCCCAACCGCGCCTTGCACAGCGCGATGATCTCATCACCGTCAACACGGCCACCCGGCTTGAGTTCAATTACAGCCTTGACCGCTTCACCCCATTTTTCATCTGGCACACCAATTACGGCGCAATCCTGCACTGCAGCGTGTGACCAGATGACCTGTTCCACCTCAGCCGGATAGACATTGAATCCGCCCGAAATGATCATGTCTTTCTTGCGATCGACAACATAAACAAAACCATCTTCGTCTATCACACCGATATCGCCAGTATGATGCCAGCCGAATTTGGAAACTTCGGCTGTCGCTTCCGGGTTTTTGTAGTAACCTTTCATCACGAGATTGCCGCGCACCACAATTTCGCCGCGCTCTCCGGTCGGCATCAGATTGCCGTCATCGTCCATGATCGCCACTTTAGTCAAAAGGCCGGGACGCCCGCAGCTTGCCAGACGCCCTTCCAGATCCGGATCATTGACGGCAAGGTGGTCCCTTGCCGAAAGGATCGTGCAGAACATCGGCGCCTCGGTCTGGCCGAAAGTCTGGATCATCACCGGGCCAAAGATGTCGATGCACTGCCGCAACTTGTCCACGGCCATCGGCGCGGCAGCATAAAGAAACCCGCGCAATGCCGGGAACTTGCGGTTCTCGATGCCCGGTTGCGAAAGCAGCATGTAAATGGCGGTGGGCGGCAGGAACAGATGGGTGACGGATTCCCGCTCCATCGTGTCGAGAACCAGCTTTGCATCGAAATCGGGCAGGATGATCTGGCGTGCACCGCCCGCCATGAGCGCAATACCCGCTGCACCAGCACCGTGCGTGACCGGCGTGGCGGCCAGATAGGCCGCATTTTCCCTGACCTCAACCGATGCCAGAAGGCTCGCAATCATCGTCTCCCAGTTCAACTGGGTCAGCATGATCCCCTTGGGTTTGCCGGTCGTGCCACCGCTCGACATGATGGCCAGAAGCGAGTCAGGCCCCAGCGGAATATCGGGGTCGGTTTCGGCAGCATCCTTGCACCATTCATCCATGAAAGGCGCATCTTTGCCGGCGCGGTCGATACAAATGAATTTGCGAATTTGCGGACAAAGCGAACGGATACGATCAATCGCATCCTCGAACCGGCTATGATAGAACAGCAGTTCAACATCGCAGGCATCCATAATGCCGCAATTGTCTTCAACCGAATTCTTGGAATTGACAGGCGCCCAGACGACGCCTGCACGAAACAGCCCGAGGATGACTTCCAGCGCCTCCACACAGTTTGGCGCATAAAGCCCACCCTTGACGCCGGGTTCGAAGCCATCTGAGCCAAGACGGTTGGCGATTTTGCAAGTCCGCGCACGAACCTCAGCGAAAGTACGACTGGCCTGCGTATCCTGAAGGCAAACCCCGCCTGGGTTACGCGCCGCAGCATTGTCGAAGAAATCAATTGCCCGCATCCTGTCCCTCGTTTGTTATCTGGCAGCAAGCCAGACCCATAAGGCTGCAAGTCGCGCACGTCCATTTCTTTTATCAATTTAGTCGGACATTTTTGCCCGACGATATTATCTGTTTCCGTGCCCTGCCCCGAGCATCTGCAAATGACAGTTCCGTGCATGCAGCACTTGCTCAGGACATGGACAGCCAGCTCAGCGCAAGGGTTGCAGCCAGAACCAGCGTGCTGGCCAATAGCGTGACAGCAGCCGCCCTGCCCCCGGATCGTGCATAAACAAGCGTGACCCCGATCTTCAGCGCCATGTTGGCAACAACCGTCCCGCCGATAGCAAGGGCTGCAAGCTCTGCCGAAATAACCGAGGCGGAAAGGCCGCCTGCCGTGACTATCGAGGCATCAACGTCCATTATCCCCATTACGAACAACAGGACGACGACCCCTTCTCCGCCGTAACGAATCTGGGTCCACTGGGCGGCGACCGCTGCCAGCGCGATGAATGCAACAAAGCCCAATGCCGGCAACAATGCGATCGGGTTGCGCGATGGCACAGCCCGGTCTTCAACTTCCGCCTTTCGGTAAAGCCAAAGCCCGCCCAGCGCCTGAACCGCGAGCGCAGGCAGGATCAATGTAACAAACGGCACGAACAGCCGATTGGCAATAATGGCCACCAGCACGATAACACGCAGATACATGACGGCACTGGCCAGTGCGATTCCTGCCGCTGCGGCGCAATCTCCCGCATTGGCCGCAATACGCTGGGCAAGCGACTGGGTCACTGCGGTGGAAGAATACGCCCCGCCGATAACGGCTGTTGCAACAGTTCCATAACGCACCCCGAATGCGCGATTGGCGATATATCCTGCAAACGACAGGCCGGTGACGATCACGACGACCCACCAAAGTCTTGTGGGATTCCACGCATCGTATGGACCAATGGCCCGGTCCGGCAGAAACGGAAAGACGCCCAAAGCAATGACTGCAAAGCGGGCAAATGCGGTTACGTCAGCTTCTGAAAGCCGTTCGACAAAACGGTGCGCCCTTATCCGAAGCGCCAGTATCAGCACAATCGCCGCAGCAAGCGCCAGCGCAATACCAACGGTGCCTGACCCGGCAATAAAACCAACCGCCACAATCAGAATGGATGTCACAGCGGTTGTTGCATCGCGCTTTGCCCGCAACTGCCGCGCGTAAGCGACAACGAGAATTGCAACAGTCGCAGCAATGATCGTTCCGCCGACAAACTTCTGTCCGGTCGTCGCCAGCAATCCTGCAAGCCCACCCAGCAAGCCGAGCAAGCTGAAAGTCCTGACCCCGGCAACACGGGTTCCCGCCTTTTGATCGCGTAGCGACCACCCACGCTCAATCCCCACGAGCGCGCCCACCAACAGCGCGCTTGCCAGCCTTATGGATTGTTCGTGAATGTCCATGATTGCCTTTAACCGCTAGGTATTTGGCAGAGCAATAGCGGCTGCAGGCAGAACGCATACCTGCACTGCCGATTACGCGTTGCCTCGTGGAAAAACCGCAAAAACTCCCTAATTATAGTATATCATCACGAAAATCGGCCCGTTCAATCGGACTGATTTGACGATGGGAGCGGCCTGTATGCAAAAATCGTTACAAATCTGGACGAGGCCAATGGGTTTTCTGGCCAAAATCAGGCCGGGCACGAAAAAGATATGGTGCTTTCATGCGTGAGGTTGAACTCAACGATAAATATACGCTGATTGATGATCGCGTTCTGATGAGCGGGACGCACGCGCTCGTTCGTCTGCCATTGTTGCAGAAGCAGATCGACGCGGCCAACGGGCTTGATACGGCGGGCTTCATTTCTGGCTATCGCGGCTCGCCCATTACCAGTTACGATCAGGAAATGTGGCGGATGGCAGATCTGCTGCGGCAGAACGACATCCTGTTCCAGCCTGGCGTGAACGAGGAACTGGCAGCTACAGCGGTCTGGGGCACGCAGATCCTCGATAGTCTGCCCGGCAAGAACCGCGACGGGGTGTTTGCCATCTGGTATGGCAAGGGGCCAGGCGTTGACCGCAGCGGCGATGCCTTCAAACACGGCAATATGGCGGGCAGCCACCCCTATGGCGGTGTGCTGCTGGTGGCGGGCGACGATCACGTCGGCAAATCCTCCACTGTCGCGCACCAGTCCGAATATGCCTTTATTCACGCCAGCATACCGGTGCTCGCGCCATCCAATGTGCAGGATGTGCTGGAACTGGGGCTGAAAGGCTGGGCCATGTCGCGCGCAACCGGCCTGTTTGTTGGTTTCAAGCTGTGTAACGAAGTGCTGGAACAGACAATGACGGTGGATGTCACATTGCCACCGCCGCCCGTGCAACCCAACCTGCCGGAAATGCCTGCCAACGGCATCCACAATTACCCCACGCATATTGACCGCCTGGCGTCCGAAATCGTGTTGCGGCGCTACCGCTG
>JAGREQ010000299.1 GCA_020446465.1 Novosphingobium sp.
TCCACCGGAGTTCGTCCGGCCAGGCCCGAGTGCGGACGCTGGGTGTTATAATAGGTGATCCATCGGCCAAGGCCAAGCGTAGCCCGCGCCGAACTGTAAGGTGCAATTGAATTGATGAGGATCTGAACGCGGCCGCAACGGCCGGGACAACCCGAGGTGCTGTCGGAGCTTCGTGCTCGGTAGACTGAGTGGGACCCGGCCAGCGGACACCATCAGGGCCAGCGGCCATCACATGCCGCGCAATCAGGCCGGACAGATGACCGCACCCGACAGATCAGATCATCAACTCAATTTACCCCTTGCAGCGCAGGGGCCATCCACAGATGACAGCACCCATCCGCCGCTTCGGCATGAATTTTCAATTTTCAGAGTTCGCGCGGCCAACGGAAATTAACCAGACAACGCCTCCTTTGTTGGACTGGAAGTTGGGAATTCTCGACCCGGTTGTTGTCGCGTGTCTCAACTGCCGAAAGTTGAGATCACGGCAAGTTCGCATTTGTGAAATTTTTGATTCGGCTAGTCAATAGCGGCGGGTCTGATAAGCCTACAGTCCAAAGGCGTGCCTTATGTGAAGCGTCCGATATTCAGTTTGGATGGTTTTGTCTTGAATATTTTTCAAATGAGGGGGGATGCGGGCCTGTATAGAAAATAGCATACAGGCCCGTATTTCGCAAATAAATCAATGATATTATAAAAGAGAGTGTGATGAAGGGCCTTATATTCCACGGAAAGCGAGATATTCGTTACGAAAGCCTTGATGACGCAGTCATTGAGGATGATCGCGATGTTCTGGTGCATGCCAAGGCTTGCGGAATTTGCGGAAGTGACCTGCATCTTTATCATGATGATTTCGCGGAGATTGGCGAAGGCTTCGAACTGGGCAGAGGTTTTTGTGTCGGTCACGAGGCAGTCGGCGAAGTCGTGGAAAAGGGCAAGGGCGTTACCAATCTTAAGGTTGGTGACACTGTGATGCTGGCAGCCATGACTGGCTGCGGAAATTGCCGTCCCTGTCTGCGGGGTGAAAGCAAGCAATGCGAAAATGGCGGCTGGAGTGTCTACGGCTTCGGTATCGGTCTTGGTGGGTGCCAGGCGGAACTGATCCGTGTCCCGGCTGCAGACTACAACGCTGCGAGGCTTCCTGAGGGCGTTTCTGTCGAACAAGGCATTTTGCTCACGGATAATCTCTCGACCGCTTATGGTGCGGCGTTGGGTGCAGAGATACGGCCGGGCCGCAGCGCCGCGGTGATTGGGCTGGGCCCCATCGGCCTTATGGCTGTCGAGCTTGCCCTGATAATGGGTGCCAGCGTAGTTTATGCCATCGATCCGGTGGCTGAACGGCGGGAAATCGCTGCGGGCATGGGCGCAGTCCCTGTATGGACCGATGATGTTGCCGGTTATCTGCGCGAGGAAACTCACGGTAAAATGATTGATTGCATCATCGAGGCGGTCGGGGGCGACCGCACAATGGAACTTGCGCTCTCACTGGTTGGCGTCAACGGCAACATCTCAATTCTCGGCGTTAACAATTCAATGAACTTCAAGATTCCGCGCCAGGTCTTCGTCAACAATGCGACCATTCGCGGCAACTTCGTGACCGAGGTTCACAAGCATTGGCCAGCACTTGTGCCGATGTTGCAATCGGGCCGCCTTCGCTCGGAGCGCTTCATCACTGAACGCAGACCTCTGTCAGAAGGCCCGGATGCCTATGAGAAGTTTGATAAACGAGAAGGCGGAACCCTGAAGGCCATCCTCTACACTTGAATCCGGCAATTTATCGCAAGCCAGCATTTGCGGAGGGGATATGACATCAATGCTT
This sequence comes from Novosphingobium sp., assembly GCA_020446465.1. Classification (GTDB taxonomy): domain Bacteria; phylum Pseudomonadota; class Alphaproteobacteria; order Sphingomonadales; family Sphingomonadaceae; genus JAWKXU01. The sequence continues at coordinate 1,817 of JAGREQ010000299.1, forward strand.
GATGGTAAGGTCGTGATTGTGACCGGTGGCGCGCGGGGTATCGGCAGAGCGTGCGTGGAGATTTTCTCTGCAGATGGCGCCCGCGTCGTATTCAGCGATTTGTCAGAGGAAAACGGTCGTGACGCCGAGGCGAAAATCAGGGCCGCGGGTGGCGACGTATTGTTCGTGCAAGGCAATATGGCAGTCGAGGCCGATGTCGTTCGTATGGTCGATGCCACCATCTCGCAATATGGTCGGCTTGATGGGGCAGTGAACAACGCCGGGGTGGCCATGACCGGCTATCCATATCACAAGCTGGACACGGCGGATTGGCAGCGTGTGATTGATATCAATCTCACCGGCGTTTTCATGTCGATGAAGTTTGAAACGCGCGCGATGATGAAAACCGGCGGTGGAGCAATCGTCAATATCTCGTCAGCGGATGGGCAGATTGGTCGCCCCGACGCATCCGACTATAACGCTTCGAAGCATGGTGTCATGGGCCTGACCAAGTCGGCTTCGACCGAATATCGAGAAACCCGCGTACGGGTGAATGCGGTATTGCCCGGCCTGATCTTCACCCCCCTCGTTGAGAGCCTGATCGACGATCCATCATTTGGGCCACAATTCGAGCCAATCTTGAGACGGCATACGATTGATCGGCGCGGGCGTCCCGAAGACATCGCGGAAGCCTGTCGGTGGTTGCTCTCAGAATACGCCTCCTTCGTGAACGGCGCGGGCCTTTCGGTTGATGGAGGCTATCTGGCAAGATGAAGTCTCTCGGGTAAGCCGTAAAATTCAAGAGTAATTTCAGTTAGCTAAGATGGGAAGAACATCATGATTGCGTTGATCGTCGCAGCCCGGAGACGCGCTGACCTGACCAGGGAGGAGTTTGTCCAGCACTGGACTGAAAAGCACGCTCCGCGGGACTGTCAGGATTTCCGTGTGTGGGCGGGCGGTTGAACATTACGCCGCCATGGCCTTGATGAAGCGTTCACCGAAGAGGACGGCGAACTGTGCCTTGGCCATGGACCACTCACGTGGTGGCATTTTCCACTCTTTCTCGGATCGGTTCAAGATCAGATAGAGCAGCTTGGTCGCAGCATCGTCGCTGGGGAAGTGCCCCCTGGCTCTGACTGCGCGCCTGAGCTGGGCGTTCAGCGCCTCGATGGCGTTCGTGGTGTAGACG
>JAGREQ010000300.1 GCA_020446465.1 Novosphingobium sp.
CAGGAAGCGCTGCATCAGGCGTTTCTTGATGTCGTGGAGCGCGCCGTCGAAATAGGGTGGACGGCGGAGGAAAGCATCAAGGCGCTGGAGGCGCTCGCATGGTACGAGCGTAAGGCGATGCTCGCCAACGCCGAGACAGACGCGGCAATCGCTCGCGCCACTGGCTTGATCCAGTAGAGATGTGCGGCCGCTTCACGCAGATCGGAACCTGGGCCGAGATTGCCAGCCTCTACAATCTTTCGCGCGAGGCCGATAAGGGACGCAACACAGCGCCCCGCTACAACATCTCCCCGACGCAAGATGTGCCCTTCGTCCATCTCGACAAGGAAGGCCACCAGATCGTCGAGGATGGCCGCTGGTGGCTAGTCCCGTTCTGGGCGAAGGAAATGCCGAAATGGGCGCTGTTCAACGCCAGGAGCGAAGATGCGGAAAAGAAGCCAGCCTTCCGCGAAGCGTTCAAGTCGAAGCGCTGCCTAATCCCTGCCGATGGTTTCTTCGAATGGACGAAGGCTGACGACGGCGGCAAGGATCCGTGGTTCATCCATTTGCCCGATCGAAAGCCGTTTTCCTTCGCCGGGCTATGGGCGCATAACGACAATCTGGGCGTCACAAGTTGCACCATCCTCACCGCCGCAGCAGAAGAGCCGGTCAAACAGCTGCACAACCGAATGCCGATCATTCTTGACCCGTCCACATATGACGCTTGGCTGGACCCGCAAACCCCGGTCGCCGACGCCAAGGCATTGCTGTCCAGCAATCTCGACGGCAACCTGACCTTCTATCGTGTCGGTCGGCAGGTAAACTCTTCGCGCTATTCAGGCGACGACACAATCGAACCTGTCTGACGAGGAAGGTACCAACTGATGCGGATTCGACCGATTTTTGCATGGTACGATTTGTGGATTGGCGCATTTTGGGATGCCGGCAAGCGTCGACTGTACATCTTGCCGGTACCGTGTATCGGCATCGTTATTCAGTTTCCGTAAGAGAAGAAAGATCACGAGCGGGACGAAGCGCCGGACATAACAGGCTTATTTGTTCGCCTTTTATGTCGATCAGTGGCATTTTGTTATCAGGAGATTTCGAAGGAATGCTTGCTTAGCGGCCCCACCTGAGCAGGCAGACTAGGCGGCGAAATGGTCAACTTGATCGTTTCGCCGCCACCTTCCGATACCGCATTACAAGATTGAAACTAAGGGCGCATTTACGTAAGCTTTACTTACCTTTCCATGATTCCTGCGGCCAAGACGGTAGGGCAGCGATTGTTCGCTGCCCTAACTCCCTCAGACGATTCTAGACTGCTTGACGCACTGACGGCCATGTGAGCTTATCGATACGGGACATGCGGCATCAATTCGAGGCCGGCCCACCATGTCCCGTTCTACCGACCGCAACCGCTTCAAGCGCGAGGCAGAAGTCCGCTATCCCTACCGCGTCGATATTGAGGTGCCGGACCATGGCCTGGGCCAGTGCCTCAACGCCATGCACGATTGGTGTCGGCTACACGGTGGCGACTGGGCGCAACATGGATATTCGGAGCGAAGAGCAGGGCAGGCGCCGCGGGAGGTCGCCAGATTCTACTTCGCCATCAACGGGCACGCACTTGCATTCCTGGCTGCATTTGGCGGCGTGATGGCCGAGAAGGAATGCTGAAGCCTGATCGAGGTGTCAACTAAGCCGGCGAAAGCCGCAACTGCCATTCCTCCACTCGCACCAGAACGCAGCTAATTTCCTTGCTCAATAATGGTGCGGAGGCGGTCAAGTCAAACTGGCTCGGATCAGGCGACGAAACTTTTGCTCTCAATGGTCACAGAATGCGCCTTGAGCCAGGCAGCCTAAACCACCCTTAGGTGCCGATGAACGGCATTTCGCAATCGCCTTCTGTTGTGCTGCCGCTTTGGTCGAGGCAACGCCCCACCCAAAACCGGTGACTCCTTCGCGTTCATAGGCGATTGCGCCACACTGACCATTTAACGTTGCTACCACGCGGCAAGCTCGACCCGCGGCGCTGTTGTTGTTGCAGTCAGATAGGGCCCGCTTTTTAGCAGCGCCAACCGTTTCGTAGTCGTAGCTGTATCCATACCTGTCATCGGTGTTTTTGTGTCCAACGGCGATCGCGCCATGGGCCATACACGTTCCGCTGACAACCAAATTCGACAACACCACCATGAGAATGGGAACGACTCCGCGCATCACTAGCTCCTCTATCCTGGACTTGTGTAAGCAAGGCGCCATCCAAGCCGCTGAGGCTTCAGAAGCGTGCCGCATTGCTCGATTGGACAATCCTACGTGCTCGCTCTGGCGAAATATTAGTCCGGGATATGAATGCAGTCGATGGCCGAAACGGAAGCAGCGTCGGCCCGCACCGGATCGCATCAATCCAGCTTCGTCAGCCCAAGAGACCAGAGTATGACCAAATAGACGATGATCAGGACAAATGTAGCGGCGAGAGAAAGCACCGCGACCGCAACCACGCGCCAAAACGAGGCGAAACGGTACTCGTTTGAATCCCGAATTGCCTCTTTCTTCATTTGATATTGTCTGGCGATAACCATTGCCAGGCCGCCGAAAATTGCAGGCAGCAGGTAAGGAGAGAATTTGTCGGGAAGAGCCGGCAAGATGGCAACTGTCGCCAATACCAGGACCGAGCCCCAGAGGGCGGTTCGCCGCGCAAGAGATTCTTTGCCAAGCGCCTCGAAGTTCTTCCAAAGCAGATAAACTGCAGCGATCGGACCGCCGAAAAACGTGCTGAAAAATACCTGATACGGCGAATAGACAACCTTCATGCCAAAAGCCTTTCAGCATGCGGTTCAATGTATCTCGCAACTACGGCGTCCATAGCGGCAGATAGTACACGTTGAGGGCGGCATGACAATGCGACGAGCGGGCCGCGTCGATTCGGCTGCACCCGCCGAATGCGTGGAACCGGTGTTAGGCCATGAAAAAATTGGATTTGTAG
>JAGREQ010000301.1 GCA_020446465.1 Novosphingobium sp.
CATGGCTCCGTATGAACAGGGCCGCTATTTCCTGACCAATGGCGACATGAAACCGATCGACTGGCGCGTGAAAGCCAACGGGGATGGCGCGTTTTCCCGCTATTACATTCCGTTCCGCTGGAACCAGCGGGGAGGTTCCGTCAATGTCGATTTCACAAGCGAAAGCTGCAATATCGCACTGGCATTCGACTGGGCGCGCACGGCACCCTGACACTCATTGCTTCGCGCGCACCAGGGCCAGTCCGGACAAGGCAATGCCGGCAAAGATCAGCGCCATTCCAACAACGTGAAACGCATATAACTTCTCCCCTAACAGGAAGACTGCGAGCCATGCCCCGAACAGCGGCATCAATGCAATCGTCTGCCCGGTCGCGCCCGGACCAATCCTGACAACCGCTGCATTGTAGAAAAGGTAAGACAGTGCTGAAGGGAAAATACTGACGTAGAGACAGGCCCCGATAACTTCCGGGGTCAACACGATCTCAGCAATTTGCGCACGCTCGGTCCACGCCAAAGGAGCAGTCCCTATAACACCGATAAGCACTGTCACCAGCAACAAGCTCATCGGCGCAATGGGCGGCGCAAGACGAAGGCACAGGGTATAGATCGCCCAGACGACACAGGCGCCGAGAATGAGCAAATCACCCGGCCCCAAATGCAGGCCAAGCACTGCCTCCAGGCTGCCCTTGAAGACAATAAACCCGACGCCCACCGTCGACAATCCAACCCCGACGATACGCAGCACCGGCGTTCTGTCGCCAAAGAACAGGGCGCCCAGCATCAGCACAAGAGCCGGGATCATCGCCTGTATCAAGAGGGCATTGCTGGCCGTCGTATAGTGCAGGCCCGTGTAGAGGAGGGAATTGAAAATGCACATTCCCGTCACGCCCAGAAGGAGCAAGGCAGGCCACCCTTTTCGAATCTCTGCGCGTTCCGCCCATGCCTGACGAAGCGCGAACGGCATCAGGACAGTGGCAGACCCTACCCAGCGAATCCAAGTGAGTGTCAGGGGCGGAATATCGTCGCGCATGGCCCGCCCGACAATCGAATTACCGGCCCAGAACAGCATGGTAAGCACCAGCAAGGCATAAGGCACTGCGATGTGCCGCCACTCTCCACGCTCAGACGTCATCAGGCCTGTTTAGCGGTTAGCCACCGTGCGACAAGACCGTCGCGGTTGCTGCTTGCGGAAAAATTGAGGCTATAGCGTTTCGTGAAAAGGTTGAATCGGACGAAACGCTATAGGTTGTTGATTTGTCGCATTTCCTGGCCGAAAAAGTCTATCAACTTTTTCTCGAAATGCTCTAGCAAGGATTCACGCCGGTTCGAGCGAGTATCCGGCGGACCTCACTGTGCGGATCGGATCGTTGGTGCCAGTCAGTTCGATACCCTTGCGCAAGCGCCGGATATGGACATCGACCGTGCGTTCCTCGATCTCGCTGCCGTTGCCCCAGACCGCATCGAGCAACTGATTGCGCGAAAAGACGCGGCCGGGATGTTCCATCAGGAATTTCAGCAGGCGATATTCCGTCGGCCCCAGTGACAGACGCTGACCGCGCCTTTCAACCCGGTGCGCGGTAGGGTCCAGTACCAGATCGCCCACCGATATGGATTCGCCGGCCAGCGCAGGCCTCACCCGGCGAAGCACGGCAGCAACCCTGGCGAGAAGTTCGCGCGGGCTGAAAGGCTTCGTCAAATAATCGTCCGCGCCCGTTTCCAGTCCGCGGATTTTGTCATCCTCGGCGCCGCGCGCCGTCAGCATGACGATGGGGATATTCGCCGTTTCCTTGTTCCGGCGCAGGCGCCGGCATACTTCGATCCCGCTTGTGCCTTCGATCATCCAGTCCAGAATGATAAGGTCAGGCAAAATCTCGGCAACAAGGATAAGCGCTTCGTCCCCGTCATCCGTGACAGTGACATCATATCCTTCGCCCTTGAAGCGGAACTCAAGCAGTTCAGCTAGAGCGGGGTCATCTTCAACGAGGAGCAGTTTGGGTAGCGACATGGGGTGTTCCTGTGTTCGGACATCCCAATGCTACACAATTATTGCAGATATGCGACACAATGGCCGCATTATGACAATCAACCTTCGGCGCGTTCTTCTGCTTCGGGCGGGTAGCTGCCGGTTGCCGCGTAATAGACCATTTCCGCCACGTTGGTTGCGTGGTCGCCAATCCGTTCGATATTCCGGGCCACGAACAGCAACTGGGCTGCACTGCTGATTGTTGCCGGGTTTTCAACCATATAGGAAACAAGGTTGCGGAAGATCGAATTGTAAAAAGCATCGACCTTCGCGTCTTTCGCGATCACTTCCTGCGCCAGAATTGGATCACGCGCGCCATAAGCAGTCAGCACGTCATGCACCATTTCCACGGCAATCTCGCCCATGGCAGGCAGCAGCGTCAGGGGTTCGAACTGTTTGCGGCTTTCGATCTGCCCGATACGTTTGGAAATATTCTTGGCATAATCGCCAATCCGTTCGACCACACCGGCAATTTTCAGGGCTGCGATAACTTCCCGCAGGTCATCAGCCATTGGCGCACGCAAGGCGATAACGTTGACCGCCATGCGATCCACTTCCGCTTCGAGCGCGTCGATCTTCTTGTCGCGGGCAATCACCTTTTGCGCGATTTCTTCCGATCCCTTGACCAGCGAATCCAGCGCTTCGGTGATCGAAAGTTCGGCAAGGCCGCCCATTTCCGCGATCAGGCCGCGCAGGCGGGTAATATCTTCGTCAAACGCCTTGACCGTATGTTCTGCCATCAGCCGTACCGCCCTGTAATGTAATCCTGCGTGCGAACTTCACGCGGATTGGTGAATATCTCTGTTGTCGGCCCGTATTCTACCATTTTGCCAAGATGGAAAAAGGCGGTTCTTTGCGACACGCGCGCAGCCTGCTGCATGGAGTGGGTGACGATGACAATCGCGTAGTTTCCGCGCAGTTCGTCGATC
>JAGREQ010000302.1 GCA_020446465.1 Novosphingobium sp.
CTGGCCATGGCACGGCTTTTACTGTCTCGATAGAAGCTGCCAAAGGCGTCACGACTGGCATTTCCGCTTATGACCGGGCGCGCACGATTGCGACAGCGATCAACCCTGCCAGCACGCCGGAGGATATAGTGACACCGGGGCACGTTTTTCCCCTCGTAGCCCGCGATGGCGGTGTGCTTATGCGTGCCGGGCATACGGAAGCTGCGGTTGATATCTCGCGTCTTGCTGGCCTGATGCCTGCCGGCGTCATTTGCGAGGTGATGAACGAGGATGGCTCAATGGCGCGTTTGCCGGACCTCATTCCTTTCGCCGCGAAGCATGGCATGAAGATTGGCACGATTGCCGACCTTATTGCCTATCGACGCAAGTCGGAAAAGCTTGTCGAGAAAATAACCGAAGCACCTTTTGAAACCTATTTCGGCAATAACTTCACAATTCACGTTTTTCGCGATTTGATTGATGGGGGTGAACATGTGGCGCTTGTGCGCGGGCAGCCGAACCCTGAAACCGAAACGCTGGTGCGCGTTCACCAGGTAGACTTGACTGCCGACCTGCTTGGATACCGTTATGCGCACAGGGATTACGTCCCGCGCATGTTGCGGCAGATCGGGGAGCATGATGGTCCCAGTGTAGCGGTCTTCGTGCGCGATCCCGATCCGAAGTCAATCTCTCGCAGGGTCGAAGGTGGGCGCCGCGAATACGCAAACCGTTTCGGTTCGCGGGATTATGGAATCGGCGCACAGATTCTGCGGGAACTTGGCGTAGCCAGGATGAACTTGCTCACCTCCAGTTCAGCGAAGATGGCCGCCCTGGAAGGTTTTGGGCTTGAGGTTGTGGACCGAACACCGGTCGTTGAAAGGGATGGTGGCTGATGGTCACGAATACAGAGGCTAACAAGAAGGTTATAGATCAACTGCTGGAGGCATTCAGTCGCGGGGACGTGCCCGCTTTGGTTGAGATGATGACCGATGATGCAACCTGGTGGGTCAGCGGGCGTATAGATCGCCTTTCAGGTACTTATGGGCGTGACGATTTCGCCAGGCTCGTCGAGGGGGCAAAGTCCGCTTACAAGACAGGCGCCCTCAAGATATGGTCAACTGGTATGGTGGCAGAAGGCGACAAGGTTGCGGTGGAAGCGGAAAGTCATGCAGAATTGCTAAATGGGCGAATCTATTCCAACTTTTATCATCTTCTGGTTACAGTGCGCGATGGTAAAGTGGCTTCTGTCAAGGAATACTGCGACACGCTGCATATGAAGCAGGTGTTTTTCGATTAGGTTTCCTCCACAGGCAAGAATAATGCTGCGACAAGTTGGCGCATTGAATCTTCTAGTGCTTCGCTAAAATCTTCGCTTGCACGTCCTGATTCCAGATCTCGTGTATAAACAGCAAGCATGTTCAAAAACATGAAGCAGGCTGTAATCAGGCGCCTCTGCGCTGCGCCATCACCCAGAAAATTCAGTCGTTTGCGAAGAAGGTCGAGCACTTTTTTAAGGCCGTTAGGCAAGTTGTCGCTAAAGCGTCCAAATTCCGCATTGGAATTTCGCAGAAGATATTGGCACAGAAAATTAGCGTAGCTAAAATCTCCGAAGCGATCGATCAGCGCGAGTTGTGGCAGGAAAATGATATCCGCGATGGTGCGTTCGTCGTGTAGCAAACCTTCGTTTTTGGCTTTGGCGAGCATTTCCAGACGACGCGTTTCCATTTGCTCCATGCGATAATCGAAAATGGCCTGCACCAGGTCTTCACGGGTTCCGAAGTGGTATTGTACGGCATGGTGGTTACGTTGCCCGGCATGAGCTGCAACCTGGCGTAATGATACGCCATCGATCCCTTCGCGTGCGAAAAGGACTTCTGCCGCAAGAATCAATTTTGTCCGACTATCCAGATTATCTTTTTGAATTTCAGCAGTTTCCGACACGTTCGCTCCTGTTGCTTACTGCTATTGTGGACGTATCCGCACCATCAGGAAAGCCCAAGAGCTATCAACGCTTGTGTAGATTGAGCTTGACGATGATAAGGCGTGTCCGCTATTTAAGCCATATGGCTTAATAAAGATATGGGAGAGATTCGCGATGACTATGGACACAGGTCTTATTTTTCACCCTTACATGCGGCCGGGGCGCACGGCGCGGCAAACATTCGAATGGGGCGTGCAAAGCTCCATTGCTTGCGACCAAGCTGGTTTCACGACGATGATGATCTCTGAACACGCATCGCAGATATGGGAGAACATTCCAGCGCCGGAACTCATCATGGCAGCAGCCGCCCTGGAAACGAAAAATATCAGTTTCGCACCGATGGCTCATATCCTCCCGCATCATAACCCGACCAAATTGGCGATGACGGTAGGGTGGCTCTCGCAGATTCTTGAAGGTCGATACTTTATGGGAATCGGGGCAGGGGCCTATCCGCTCGCATCCTATATGCACGGTATCAAGAACGGTTCGGATACGGCCTTTTTGAACAAGATGGTGCGGGAATCCCTCTACATCATGGAGAAAATATGGGAGCGTAAACCCTTCTGGTACGAAGGTGAGTTCTGGACTGCTGGCTTTCCCGAAGAGGAAGCACCGGAAACAGAAGAAGATGAACAGCACATGTTGGCGAATTATTCTCCTTATGGAGGCAAGTTCCCTGAATTTGCTGTCACCGGATTTAGCTATAATTCTCCGTCGATGAAGTTGGCAGGAGAACGCAACTTTAAGCCCGTGTCTATCTATTCGGGTCTCGATGCGCTGAAGAAACATTGGGAAACGTACTCTGAAGCCAATATCAAGGCGGGATTCACACCTGATCGTTCGCGTCATGCTGTCTCGCAGACAGTCTTTGTGGGCGACACTGATGCAGAAGCGAAAAAGGAAGTCATGGAAGGGCCGATCGGCTATTGTTTCGATCGTTATCTCATCCCGATCTGGCGGCGCTTCGGCATGATGGACGGGTTTGCAA
>JAGREQ010000303.1 GCA_020446465.1 Novosphingobium sp.
CGGGAAATTTTCTGGTTATCGCCTATAAACAGATGCGCGAGATCGAAGCGGAGATTAATCGGCGGCGCGATGAACAAGCCCGCAAGAGCGACATTCCGCTGACCAATTTTCGCGGCATCGAGCTGCGCGAATTTCCCGCAGAGATTGCCCGGCTTGCCCTGATCATCGCGGAATATCAGTGCGATGTGACCTGGCGCGGGCAGAAACTGGCGCTGGCCGAATTTCTGCCGCTGGATGCGCAAAACTGGATCACCTGCGGCAATGCCCTGCGGCTTGACTGGCTGAGCATCTGCCCGCCGACCGGCACGGCGGTGAAGGTCAAGGGCGATGACCTGTTTGAAACCCCACTCGACCAGTCAGAGATCGATTTCGAGAATGCCGGGGGCGAAACCTATATTTGCGGCAATCCGCCTTATCTGGGCGCCAAGAAGAAATCTGACGAACAAAAAACCGACATGCAGATTGTCGGCATGCCTCAGTCGATTGATTATGTAACAGCCTTTATCTCAAAGGGTGTCGAGTATTCAAAGCATTCGCAATCTGCGATCGCTCTTGTCTCGACGAGCTCAATTTGCCAAGGTGAGCAAGTGGCAGATTTCTGGCCTTCGATCCTACAAGAATGCCGAATCTCGTTTGCATATCGGCCGTTTAGATGGGCCAACTCAGCAGCAAATAACGCGGGCGTATACTGCACCGTTATAGGTCTTGATCGCTCTTCGTCAAAAAGCGCGAGACTCTTTGAAGGTGAGACTGAAAAGTTCTGTGATCAGATTTCACCATATCTCATAGAAGGCTCGCCTGTGATCTGTGAGCCTTCCCGCACGCCCGTGTTCGGGGTAACCAAGATGGTAATGGGTAGCAATCCGGTCGATGGTCGCCGCCTTATCTTTGAAAAAGACGAGGCCGAGAAGATCATCCAGACCAACACTGGCTCTGCAAGATTCATAAAAAAATACTATGGAACCAAAGAATTGGTTCACGGCACACCTCGTTACTGTCTTTGGATCGAAGACGATGAAGTTGAGGATGCGCGAGCTATCCCGATGATCAGGGACCGTATTGATGATTGTGCTGCATATCGGAAGACAGCCGGACGAGATGCTCAAAAGACGGCGCACCGGCCACACTCATTTTGTTACACAACATACCGCTCAGAGCCGCACATTAATGTTGGCAAGGTCATAGGCGAAAAGTTTGAATTTGTTCCTGCGGATCTAAAAGACGCAGGATCGGTGACGAGTGTTGACGCACTTTGCATTTACGGGGCCAGACTTATCGAATTTGCGTTGGTTACATCAACCCTGCATATGGTTTGGGCCGAAGCCGTTTCAGGCAAAATGGGAAATGGAATCCGATACGGAGCGACGGTAGTATACAACACCTTCCCGCTGCCCAAACTCACCGAGCAGAACAAGGCCGATCTCACCCGTTGCGCGGAGAATATCCTGCTGGCGCGCGAGGCGCATTTCCCCGCTACCATCGCCGATCTCTATGATCCCGATGCCATGCCCGAAGACCTGCGCCGCGCCCACGATGCCAATGACGAGGTGCTGGAACGCATCTATATCGGCCGCCGCTTCAAAAACGACACCGAACGCCTTGAAAAACTGTTCGAACTCTACACCAGAATGACCGGGAAAGCGGCGTGACGGGAAAACGCGCGCCGGCGAATAAAACGCCTGCGAACTGGCAGATGGAACGCATCATGGCCGGGCTGGAAGCGGTGAAGCTGCTTGCCCCATGATTGCTCATGTAGTATTCTACATAAGAATATCTACATTGAGGCCAACATGACCATCAACGTCAACAACCCGGAAGCCGATGCCCTGACCCGCAAGTTTGCGGGGATGGAAGGCGTTGGCATCACCGATGCCATTGTCATCGCCATGAAAGAGGCAATCGCCCGCCGCCGGGCAAGCGAAACGCCGCTGCAAACGGCGGAACGTATCCGGCAGAAATATGATCTGAAACTGGGCAAGGAGACTCGCAAAACGCTTCCACGAGAAGTGTTTGACGAAATGTGCGGGGATGAACGGAGCGATACCCGCTGATGTTTGTCGATGCCTGCGCCATCATTGCCCTGATGTCGGGAGAGCGTGAAGCTGCACGGGTCGCACAAGCACTGGACGCGGCAGACACATGTATAACATCACCGGTGGCCGTGCTGGAAACCGTGCTGGCATTGGCGAGGCCTGACAAGTTCAACCGCCCGGTGGCGGAAATTGAGCCGGCCGTGCTTGATTTTCTGGACAGCCGGGGGATCGAGATTCTGGATCTGCCGCCTGCTGAAGACCTTACGCGGCATTCGCTTTTTGCAGCAGATCGTTTCCGTTCCGGACGCCATGGCCTGAACATTTGTGATTGCCTGCATTATGCCTGCGCGAAACATTATCGGGTGCCGATACTGGCGACCGATGACGAGTTTCGCCGTACCGACCTTGAAACCGTGGATTGATTGCCTCTTTTATGACCCGGACCATCCCTTCCGTTTCCGTCACCTATGCGCAAAGCGGGGCCTCCACCAAGTCCAACGAACTGGGCATGCGGGTGATGCAGGAACGCGCCTATGCCCGGCGGGGCGAGCAATATCTGCTGATCAAATCGCCCCCGGCATCGGGCAAAAGCCGCGCGCTGATGTTCATCGCGCTCGACAAGATCACCCATCAGGGATGGCGCCAGGCGATCATCGTGGTGCCGGAAAAGTCCATCGGCTCCAGCTTTGCCGATGAACCGCTCAGCCAATATGGCTTCTGGACGGATTGGGTGGTGGAACCGCGCTGGAACCTGTGCAACGCGCCGGGCAGCGATGGCGGGAAGGTCAATGCGCTGGGCAAGTTTCTGGAGAGCGGGGACAAGGTGCTGGTCTGCACCCATGCCACTTTCCGCTTTGCCGTCGACAAATTTGGCGTGGAAGCCTTCGACAATCGCCT
>JAGREQ010000304.1 GCA_020446465.1 Novosphingobium sp.
TTGACGACCAAAACGCGGCCAATTTTTCGAGATGTTCGGGCCAATCATCGATGGCATCGTCAAAAATCGGGCCCAGCTCGGCATCAGCCCGAACCCTCGCATAGAAGGCTTCAACCAGGGCGGCCAACCCGTTTTCGGACAGATCCAGTCGTTCCATCGAGGCGACTCCAAACATGCTCTATCGATGCATCTATACGTGCTGTGGAAATCATGCAATAAAGATGCATCATTAAGGTAATCAGATGCACCTGACGCGCTACACGGACTACGCCATGAGGGTCCTTCTCTATCTGGGACGGCAACCGGAAAATCTGTGTTCAATCGCCGAGATCTCTGGCGCCTATGCCATCTCCCAGAACCATCTCATGAAGGTGGTCAGCGATCTGGTGAGTGCAGGCTATTTGGAGAGTGTCCGGGGACGCCATGGGGGTATCCGGCTGGCCAGACCACCAGAACAGATCAATGTCGGGGCCTTGATCCGCCATACAGAGGAGGACTTCGAGTTGGTGGAATGCTCGTCGTGCCTCATCGCGTCGGCCTGCGGATTGACCAGCATGCTGGACGAGGCGCTTGCTGCCTTTCTCGAGGTGCTCAATGGCTATACTCTAGCCGATGTCCTGGAGCGACAACCTGATTTTTCCCGGTTCCTGCATCAGAAAGCCACATCGTGATGGGCGGCTTGTCGGCACGTCGGTCTTGACCCAGTGAGCGATAAGCAACCATCGAATATGATCAATCACCTGCGCAAAGGTCAGATTGTCGATGGCGCAGTGAAACGCATCAAGCGATACGGCGCCTTCATCGACCTTGGCGGCCTCGATGGCCTGCTGCACATTACCAATATGAGCTACAAGCGGCTCAAGCATCCGGGCGAGGTTGTCAAAGTCGGCGACGTGGTCCGCGTCCAGATTCTTCAAATTGACCATGAGATGCAGCGCCTCTGGCTTGGCATGAAGCAACTGGAGAGCGATCCATGGGAACGTGCAAGCCTCAGGTACCCAATAGGGGCAAGGGTTCGCGGTGTAGTAACCAGTGTGGCCAAATACGGTGCCTTCGTCGAACTGGAAACTGGCATTGAAGGGCTAGCCCATGTTGCTGATATGAACTGTGGCACACACTTAGCCCACGCCAGTGAGATCGTTTCAAATTGCCAGGAAGTAGCTGTCATCGTGGTGCAGGTTGACAGCGACAAGCGCCGCATAAGACTTGCCCTTTGCAGTGATGGTTGAGGCCATATGCTGTATCATTTTCGAGGCGAGCGCATGCGGTCATGCTCACCAGTTCACCCTCGCTGCAAGCTAACCCTTAGAGGTCAGCCTGATTTGCCATCGATGCGGGGACTCGAATAGATTTTCGAGTGGTGTATGGCCCATGGTGCCAGACCGAACAGAAACAGGGCCGCCGCAAGCAGAAGTTGCGGGGGCGACTCGTCCATCAACGCAGCTGCTATCCGCAGCATTGCTGTAGTTTGCAAAGACCAGAACGCCAGCCAGGCTACCATTGGCATCTCAAGCGTTCGGCCGGAATGCCCCTGTGTGACGCGAGTCACCATGGACACGATCAGGCTGCCAGTGAAGCCGAGGAAAAGGGCATGATCGGGTGCCCTGCCAAGCGGCACGCCCAAGGCAAGCAATGCGTTCATCGCGAATCCGACAGGCGCCCATGCGAAGCTCCAGAACAGGACCATGAGCAGTCCCGGGGATTTCGCGCGCGGCCACCATTTCCAAAGCATCAGGCTGGTCAGAACGGAGAGTGCGGCGCTGGCACTGAACGTGAGCAACTCCATATTGCCCAATTGGCCCGCCATCTGTGCGAGCAGCAGCGGCCACATGACCGCCAGCAGCCAATAGGGCCGCCATGGTGCATAGTTCGCCACCACGTTGCCCGCGAAGAACGGAACCATCCTGTGCGCGACCGTGAGGAAGAGGGGGAGGACGAAGCCTGACAACCCAAGTCGGTTACCGGCCTGCCAGGCCTGGGGATCCAGCGTGGCAATAAAGACAATTTCCATCAGCAATCCCGCAAGACCGAAGGTCAAGGCGCCAAGCGCAGAACAGCCGTGCCAGCATGGGGGGCGGCCTTCGCGCCGGTTTGCTGCCAATACCCTGGCCAGCCGCTGCAATCCGAGCAGCCAGCCTAGCGCGAGAACGCCAAAGCCCGCAACAAGCGCGCCGTCGCTGCCCAGCCAGAGCGCTGCCTGAAATATCACGGAGCCCGCTGCCAGGAGTGCGGACACTGGTCCGAAATCCCTGGCATTGAGATCGGGAAAACCCATCCAGCGCGGGAAAACCGTAAGGAGGAACCCGAAGGCGAACGGCGGAAAGATCAGGAATAGCATGGCCGGGCCGTGCAGCAGTACTGGCGGAAGGTCGCCTTGGGGCAATGCGGTGCCGCCGGCATGAAGTGCGGCGAGTTGCCACAGCCACCATGCCGCTAGGACCAGCAAGTTCACTGACCCGGTGAGGAAGGGCAGACGATGCGGTGCGGCAAACAGGATGCGCATGGTCTCAAAGCATCCCGTGCGCACCGGCCATGGCGCCCAGAACCGTTACCAGCGCAACCAGTGAAAGCACTCGGTGCATGGTAACCATCAGTCGAAAGTCAGACTCGGGCGTGGTCGATTCTGCCAGGCGTCGGTGCAAGAACAGCGGTTCAATAACAAAGAGCATCAGCGCAAATAGCGTCCACAAGATCAGCATGGCATGCATCCACCAGAACCCGGGCTCAGCAAACCGTGCCCAAAGGTCGGCGCGCCAGGTCATCCAGAAGCCGGATACTCCCGCCAGCAGGACCCATAACCGGGCTTGCGGGGCGAACCCTTGCTCAATGCGATGGAATGCGCCGAGCCGGGCGGTGGGCTGCTCGTTCCGGTTGATCGCAGGCATGACCACAAAGGTCACGAACCACACGCCTCCGATCCATCCGAC
>JAGREQ010000305.1 GCA_020446465.1 Novosphingobium sp.
ATGGAGGATGTGATTTTTGCCGGCACCGCCCAGCGCCCACCGCGTAATTTTGCTGAAGTCGTGCTGGCCGGCAAGGACGATCAGCACGATGAGCTGGAAGTCGTCCGCCGGATCGAGCGTGGGGCAGGTTCTGCCTATCGCATCAATGGGCGCGATGTGCGGGCAAAGGATGTTTCCCTCCTCTTCGCCGATGCCGCCACCGGCGCGCATAGCCCGGCGCTTGTCAGTCAGGGCAAGATCGCGGCTGTTATCGCTGCCAAGCCTGCCGAACGGCGGCAAATGCTGGAAGAAGCCGCCGGTATCGCCGGACTACACGTGCGCCGCCGCGATGCGGAAAGCAAGCTGCGCCAGACGGAGGCCAATCTCGCCCGTCTGGATGATCTGATGGCGGGTCTCAATACCCAGATTTCCTCGTTACGGCGGCAGGCACGGCAGGCGGAACGCTACAAGGCGCTGTCAGATCAGATTCAGGTGGCTGAAGCGCGCCTGCTCTTTGCCCGCTGGCGCGATGCCGCTGCCGCAGCCGATGCCGCGCGCAAGGAAGCCGAAGCTGCGTCAGAACGGGTCACTGCAGCGCAGGCAGAAACCGATGAAGCGCAAAAGGCACAGCATCTGGCTGCCAGAACGCTTACCCAAGCGCGCGATGAAATGGCCGACCGGCGGGACGATGCCAGCGCCCACGGGCACCGCATGGCCGCACTTACCAGCCAGTTGGAAGCCGCCGAACAGCGCCTTGCTGATCTTGACCGGCAGAAACAACGGCTGGAGGAAGATCGCGGCGAAGCTGACCGGATGACGCGCGATGCGGCAGAAGCCTTGCAAAAGCTGGAGCGTGAACTGGCCGGAAGCGAAAAAGCACTGGCCGATGACGAAGCCCGCCGCCCGGCCCTCGCTCGCGCTGCCGAACAGGCCGAAAGCGCCAGCCGCGCGGCAGAACTCGCCTTTGCCAAGGCCACCGCCGATCACGCAGGTGTTGAGGCAGAATGGCGTGTGGCCGAAGCGGCTCTGGAACAGGCGAACACACGACTGCAACGCCTGGAAGCTGATGCCGAACGCCATGCACAGGCCGAACAGGCGCTGCGCGAATCAGGCGACAAACAAGCGGCAGTTACCGCCGCTCGCATTGCGCTGGATGAAGCCACGGCAGCGCTTACAACCGCCCGTGCGACGCTTGCATCCATGCAGGAACGGAAAACCGCGCTCTCTACCACGCGCGATGAAGCAAGCGCCGCTCTTGCTGCGGCAAAGGCTGAACTGACAGGCGTGGAGCGCGAATTTTCTGCGCTGGAGCGCGACCGGGAAGCGCGCAAACGTCAGGCCGCGAACAAGCATGGGCTGCCCGCCGCGCTTGATAAAGTGCGCGCCGCGCCGGGCTATGAACGCGCGCTTGCCGCAGTATTGGGCCGCGATGCCAAGGCTCCATTAGGCAAACCCGATGCACAGGTCGATGGCCGGTTCTGGACAGGTGGCCCCGCCCCTCTCCCCGTAGCCGACAGCCTTGCTGCCCATGTGCCCGATTGCGCCCGTGAACTCACCGCCCGGCTGGCGCTCGTCCATGTCGTCGATGCAGATGATGGGCGGTCACTCGCACCCGGCGAATGGCTGGTGACGAAAGACGGTCTTTTGCGGCGCTGGGATGGCTTTGTCGCACGGGGGGAAGGCGCAGCAGAAGCCGCGCGGCTAGAGGCCGACAATCGCCACGCGGAACTGGCCAGCCAGTTGCCCGCCTTGCAACTGCAAGCCGAACAGGCCGCAGCAGAACACACCGCGGCGCAATCGGAATTGTCCACCATCCAGACCAGCCTCATCTCTGCCGAACGCGAACTGGCTTCGCTGGCTGACAAGGAACGGGCCGCCTTGCGTGCGCTCGATCAGGCAGAGGACACCAAGGCGCGGCAAGCCGCCCGTTCTGAAGAACTGGCCGCTGCCCGCAAAGACCTTGCCGAACGCCGCCAGCAGGCCGAAGCAGAACGCGACGCCGCAGCAGCAAAACGCGACACCCTGCCCGATCCGGAAAGCGGACGCGCTGGCGTCGATGCTGCACAGGCCCGGCACGAATCCGCCCGCATTCTTCTCCAGACAGCCACGGCAGAACTCGCCGCGCACGATCAGGGACTGGCCGTTGCGCGCGAACGTGCTGCCGCCCGCGCAACCGACATCAGGAACTGGCAGGCCCGCGCTGGCGATGCAGCCCGCCGCCTGTCAGAAATGTCTGGCAGGCTGGACGAAATTGCCGAAGAACGCGCCATCCATGCCGCCAAGCCTGCCGGATTGATGCAGGAAATCGAACAAGGCGATGCTGTGCGTGAACGGGTCACGCGCGACCTTGCCGCAGCCGAAGCCGCCGTTGCCGCCGCCAGCGAAAGTGCCGAAACCGCCGATCGGCAATTGGCCCAGGCGACAGAAGCGCTTGCCACTGCCCGCGAGGCCCGTGCGGGCGCCGCCGCCCGTGCTGAAAACGAGGAAGGGCGTCGCATTGAAATGGGCCGCATTTCGGGCGAGCGGTTCCAGTGCCCGCCCCCGATGCTCGCCCAGCGTTTCACATTTGAAGCGGACGATG
This sequence comes from Novosphingobium sp., assembly GCA_020446465.1. Lineage (GTDB taxonomy): Bacteria > Pseudomonadota > Alphaproteobacteria > Sphingomonadales > Sphingomonadaceae > JAWKXU01. The sequence goes on from JAGREQ010000305.1 coordinate 2,561, forward strand.
TGGCCGATGCGACCTTGGAATCTGCCACAATGGACAAATTGGTGGCCGACCGCGAACGGATTGGCCCGGTCAATCTCGTTGCTGCTGACGAACTGTCTTCGCTCGAAGAACAGCACGGCTCCAACGCGGCAGAACAGGCCGAACTGGCAGAGGCCGTCAACCGCTTGCGCGGCTCCATCGGCAATCTCAACCGCGAAGGACGCGAACGGCTGCGCGCTGCCTTTGATGAAGTGGATACGCATTTCCGCCGCCTGTTCACGCGCCTGTTTGAAGGCGGGCAAGCCCATCTGGCTCTGGTGGACAGTGACGATCCGCTGGAAGCGGGTCTTGAGATTTTCGCCCAGCCGCCGGGCAAACGGCTCCAGT
>JAGREQ010000306.1 GCA_020446465.1 Novosphingobium sp.
GTGAATATCGGTCGGAATGCCGCGCCCGTTATCTTCCACCGAAACGGAGCCATCGGGGTTCAGTTCGATCAGGACGAGATCGCAATGGCCGGCCAGCGCTTCGTCAATCGCGTTGTCCGAAACTTCGAAAACCATGTGATGCAGGCCGGACCCGTCATCGGTATCACCGATATACATACCGGGACGTTTGCGCACCGCATCCAGCCCTTTGAGGACTTTGATCGAATCTGCGCCGTAACCATTGGTTTTTGGTGTGTTATCGGGTTCTTGCGTCATGGCCATTATATAGGGGCCACGAACGCAATAAGAAAGCGCAACAAGCAGCCATCCACAACTGGTTTACGTGGTTATGTGAAGGCCGGCAAACTGCCTCTCAATGCTGAACGGCCACCCTTTCGTGTGAAAAGGCGGCCGTCAGATTATTTTACCATTCATTCCCACTGCTTACATATGCGTGGCGCTGAAGAGCAGTCCGCTGGTCGAAGCCGCCAGCAGGACCGGCAGCATACGTGTTGCAACGTTAGCCATTGTTTCCTCCTGTTTGTGCAGCCATCATGGAAACCCGTTCTCCATTGGCTCGACTTTGAAATTGTGCATCGCAGCATATTTCGCAATCGCAAAAAAATCGGCATGCGTTGCATTTTTTGCACCATGCTGATATTTCTGATAGTTACAGGCTATCTGCCGCACAGCCTGCTGCCGGATTTATACAAATGAAGCGCAAGACATACGAAGAATTGCTCGAACCGCTGGAGTGTGAGCTGGTCTGCATGGCGCGCTGGGCCAAGGCCAAAGGAGAGCGCATCGTCGTTCTTTTCGAGGGCCGGGACACTGCCGGAAAGGGCGGCACGATCCGTGCGATTGCAGAGCGGATCAACCCGCGCCAGTGCCGCGTTGTCGCCCTCCCCAAGCCGAACGAGAACGAAACCGGGCAATGGTATTTCCAGCGATATGTGCAACACCTGCCGACCGCTGGGGAAATCGTTCTGTTCGATCGAAGCTGGTATAACCGCGCCGGGGTAGAACGCGTGATGGGCTTTGCGACAGAGGCCGAAGTTGATGCCTTTTTGAAGGCAACGCCAATCTTTGAAAAAATGCTGGTCGACGATGGCATTCGCTTGTTCAAATACTGGCTTTCCTGCGATCAAGCCCATCAGGAAGAACGTTTTGCCGAACGCCTCAACGACCCGCTTAAACGCTGGAAGCTCTCGCCCATCGATGTGAAAGCGCGGACCCGCTACGATGACTATTCCCGCGCGCGTGAGGTCATGTTTGCGGCTACACACACCGGCTGGGCACCCTGGACCGTCGTCGATTACAACGACCAGAAGCACGGCCGCCTGACTCTCATCCGCGACCTGCTGGACCGATTGCCGGATTTCACCATCCCCGAAAGCCCGATCGACTGGCCACCGCTGGACCATGACCCGCTGACTGAAGAGTTTGAGCGATTGCAACCGATCCCGCCCTACCCCTTGCCCGACGATGACCACGACCGGAAAGACTGACTGCGATGCAGGCCGGATTATTGTGGCGCTATCCGCACGAAATCCTCTGTATGACCATTGAAATACAGAACAAGCCGGTCGCCCGTGACCGTGCCGCGCGCGCCAGTCAGATCAATCACGCCCATTGAATTGGGTTCAAGGATAAAACGCAATCCCTTGCCCGGTTCAGTTATGGCGATACGCGCCGAGCGTGTTTCGTGGATCGGCTCGACCAGCTCGATCCATTCCGGGTAAGCACAATCACCGGAAGGCGGCGACCAGCCATCCTCCTGCGTATAGCCGCCAACAGGCTCCCGACCGCGACACCCCAGAACGACGTCTATGCCCGCAATGCCCCTGCCGTTCGGCCAAGTAATCTGCACGAACGGGGCGTCGGCATCTTCGCTGGCATCGCCCTGCACGAACCGGGGCGGAACCGGTTTGGGCGTCGTCACAAGTTCAAAGCTGTCACCATGGCGGGTCCACGTTCCGCTTGAACGCTGATCGAGCGCACCAACGGATAGCGCATAGGCAAAAGTTCCATCAGGGCGCAGCAGCAGGCCCTGAAACATCTCGAAACTATCGACCGCGCGGTATTCGCCGGCGATCCGGGCATCTTCTTGCGCCAGTGCCGCCGTGGCCGACACTGCAAGGAAGCAGGCCGCCACGACGCACCGGAAAAAGCGCGCAATCAACGCGGCAGGTCGCTCACGCCGACCAGTGCCTCGTCAACGGCGCGGGCGCATTGGCGCCCTTCGCGGATGGCCCAGACCACAAGGCTCTGGCCACGGCGCATATCGCCGCACGAAAAGACCATGCCCTCGCTCGTCTTGTAATCGATCACGTTGGCATCAACATTGCCGCGATCGGTCAGCGCAACGCCCGACTGGTCAAGCATTCCCTGCTGGCGCGGGCCGAGGAAACCCATGGCAAGCAGAATGAGGTCAGCCTGCAGTGTGAATTCACTGCCCGCCACTTCTTCCATCTTGCCGTTTTTCCATTCGACACGAACGCACTCAAGCCCGGTGACCTGGTTGTCGCCCAGCACCCGCTTGGTGAGAACAGCCCAATCCCGATCCGCACCTTCTTCATGGCTGGTGGACGTGCGCAGCTTCAGCGGCCAATCCGGCCACGTCATCAGCTTGTCTTCCTTTTCGGGCGGCTTGGGCATGATTTCCAACTGCGTGACACTGGCCGCACCCTGCCGGTTGGAGGTGCCAACACAGTCCGATCCGGTATCGCCACCGCCAATGACGATGACATGCTTGCCCGTGGCAGTCAGCGTGCCCTGCGGTGCGGCGGTCTTTTCATCGTCGCCAGCATTGCGCTTGTTCTGCTGGACAAGGAAGTTCATCGCAAAATGAACGCCCGGCAGATCGGCACCCGGAATCTGCAAACCGCGCGGATTTTCCGCGCCGCCC
>JAGREQ010000307.1 GCA_020446465.1 Novosphingobium sp.
CTGAATGTTCTGGATGTTCCAGTGCGAGCGGTCGCGAATGGCTGAAATCGTGGTCCGCGTGGTGCCGATCAGCTTGCCGATCTGTGCATCGGTAATTTCGGGGTGATTACGCAGCAGCCATGCAATGCCATCGGGTTTATCCTGCCGCTTTGACACGGGCGTATAACGCGGCCCCTTGGTGCGGTTTACCGAGACTGGCGCGCGCTGCATACGCAGGCGGTAGTCCGGGTCTGCCTGCCCACGCTCGATCTCTTCATGCGTCAGCTCGCCTGAATGGATGGGATCGCGCCCGGTATATTTGGAACTCGCCAGGTCGTCTGCCATGGCCTGCACTTCCAGAATGTGCAGCCCGCAGAACTCCGCGATCTGTTCAAAGCTCAGCGCCGTGTTATCGACCAGCCAGGACGCGGTCGCGTGCGGCATCAGGGGAGCGGTTTGTGACATCGTTCTTCTCCAATGGCATCGGGTCTTGCGAACCTGCCGGACGCGCCGTTTCCCGATGCCAGAAATACAAGGGCCGCCCCTTTCGGAGCGGCCGCGTGCCCTGTATGTAGGCCATCGCCAGCCGTTCGGCAAGGCGCAAGGCGCGTTTCAGGCCGGGCGTAGCTGAGGGCGCCGGGGTGGAACGGTTTGTTCAGCCTTTTCACAGGCGAGTGCTGCCAGAAACTGGTTTGCGCTGGCGGACCAGCTAAATGTCGCTGCATGTCTCGCGCAATCATCGCGATCGAGCGTGAGCGCGCTGGCAATCGCCATGTCGAGATCATCGGCCATCGCCCCGCTCGACACTGAAAGGACATCCATCGGGCCAGCTACCGGGTAGGCCGCGACCGGCGTTCCACAAGCCAGTGCCTCGATCATCACCAGTCCGAAAGTGTCGGTCTTGCTGGGAAAGACGAACACATCCGCACCCGCGTAGCAGGCGGCAAGATCGGCACCCGTCTGCCGCCCCAGAAAGTGCGCCATCGGGAAAGCCGCTTTCAGCCGCGACAGGGCAGGCCCGTCGCCCACAACAACTTTGGTGCCGGGGTGGCTGGCGGTCAGGAACGCCTCGATGTTTTTTTCGACCGCGACCCTGCCAACATAAAGCTGGATCGGCCGCGCCATTGCCCAGAACTGGGCGGGCGGTTCAATATCGGGATGGAACAGCGACAAATCCACGCCCCGGCTCCAGCGCCGCTGGCGCACAAGTCCCTTGCCCGCCAGTTGCTGCCCGATCGTCGCCGTTGCAACCATGATCGCGCTCGATGGACGGTGAAACCAGCGGATATAACGCCAGAACAGGCTGGCGGGCAGCCCTGTGCGGCGCGCCACATATTCGGGGAACTGCGTGTGATAAGCGGTCGTGAAGGCAATACCGTTGTCAAGACAATGGCGGCGCGCAGCAAGGCCAAGCGGCCCTTCCGTCGCAATATGCACGGCATCGGGTTGGCACGTATCGAGCATCCGCCCGACCCGGCGGCGCCCTGCTAGGGCGAGGCGTATTTCGGGATAGCTTGGGCAAGGCACAGAACGAAACTGGTCGGGAGAAATGACATCGACCCGATGCCCGCTTTCACGCAAGATGCGGGTGGTTTCACCCAGCGTCCGCACCACGCCGTTGACTTGCGGCTCCCACGCATCGGTGACAAGCGCAATTCGCAACCTCTCCAACGGGCTCGCCTGCGTGATTTGCGCCGCTGCCAGGGGCACGTTCATGCCGCAACCTGAATGGCTGCGCGCCGGTCGCGCGCCTCTTCGCGGCGGGCCATTTCCTCCGGCCAGTGCAGCACTTCCATTCGTCCGTCGAAATGTTCGACAAGGGCCGTGCAGCCTTCGACCCAGTCCCCATCGTTGTAATAGGCAACCCCGTTGAACTCCGCCATTTCCGCCGTGTGGATGTGGCCACAGACCACGCCATCAACGCCCCGCCCTGCCGCCGCGCGCGAGACGACTTCCTCGTAACGGGAAATGAACTCAACCGCGTTCTTGACCTTGTGCTTGGCCATTTTGCTGAGCGACCAGTAAGACAGACCAAGGCGGGACCGGACGGCGTTCACATAGCGGTTGAGGCCCATCAGAATGGTGTAGGCAGCATCACCGACATAAGCGAGCCAGCGATGGGCGAGCATGACCGCGTCAAACTCATCCCCATGCAGGACCATCAGGCGGCGTCCGTCGGCTGTCGTGTGAAAGGCCGTGCGCCTGATTTCGACACCGCCGAAGTTCAGGCCGCTGAACTGGCGGAACATCTCATCATGGTTGCCGGGGATATAGATGATGCGCGTCCCGCGACGCGCGCGCTTCAGAATCCGCCAGACAATGTCGTTATGGGCCGCGGGCCAGTAGAACTTCTTCCTGAGGCGCCAGCCATCGATGATGTCGCCCACAAGATACATCGTTTCGCTGTCAACATTGTCGAGGAAATCAATCAGCAGCTCTGCATTGCAACCCTTGGTGCCAAGGTGAATATCGCTGATCCAGATCGTGCGGTATTTTCGCCGTTGATCGGGATCGTGCAATGGCCTGACTCGTTCGACTGCCCGAACCGGAGCATGAATGGCCGATAACGGAAACGCCGATGCGGATTTGCCGTTCTGGTTGCCTACAGCGGAATCTTCGTATGAACGCAGTTCCGGGCGATGGCCTGAGGCCTGATGTTGGGTCATCATGAGCCGCGCCAATCGCACGCCCATGTTACAGTGGTGCGGACGCTTTGGAGTCAGTTCAGTGAATTATGTGACACAACCGTGACACGCCCCACAGACATTGGCGGGACAATTTCGCTGCCAGAAATCAGATCTCCAGCACGATCTTGCCGATATGCGCGCCCAGTTCCATGCGGCTATGGGCGGCGGCGGCTTCGGCAAGAGGGAACGTACGATCCATAACCGGACGCAGCTGACCTTCTTCCACAA
>JAGREQ010000308.1 GCA_020446465.1 Novosphingobium sp.
ATTTAGGCTTTCTGGAGGACGCTGTACTCGTCAGGACCGGCAAGTTTTGACGAGCGGCGACCTCGCAAGCATGAGCTTTTGGGGTCGTTTTGCTTTTAGAGGGTCATGATTGCTCCTCCTCGTTTTGCGTGGTTAAGCTGTTGTAGCGGTCGGCGAACAACTTCTCAGCGCTCGTGCCAAGCTGCCTAGCGATCTCGGCCTCGATCCGGCGCGACCGTCGGTAGCCTTGGCTCACAACCGTGACACTGCTTTGAGATATCCCCAGGCTGCGCGAGATATTCGCCATGGATGATCCAGCGAGGCGGAGCTGACATTTCAGCCTCTCGTGAAACTCCAGGTCGACGTTCAACATGGTAAGTCCTTGGACTTTCTACTTGCCTTCGAATCATCAGATTCGAAAAACTGACTCCATTTCAACCATAAATAGCTTCGCTTCTGATTTTGTCGGCTTTCGGCCGGTAGAATATCTTGCCAAAGTACGAAGTCTGGCCATGATGTCATCTGTCCTACCCGGGAATGGTGAGGAATTTTCGGTGGCAGGCGACGGGATGAGATCGATATGGGCGATGATCTGGTGAAGCAATTCGAGGGCCTGACCGATGAGCAGGTCTCCCGGTTCAAGGAGTTCAGAAAACTCTACACGGACGCCCAAGTCATCGCCGACGGATACAAGGCAGTTGTCGATGAATTCGAACAAATCGTGAAAGACGCACGTCGTAACCAGTTTCTCAGGGAAAGAGCAGACAGGCGACTGAGGCAAGCGGAGACAAAGGCTGCGTTGCCACCGGAACCAGTCCGCGAACGTTGCGACTACCCACGACCAGCCCGATTCATGAATGTCGAACAACGACTGACAATTCATGAGATGCTGAATCCGCCATCAAGACCCCCACTGCCCAAGAAAGAAGATCTCATCGCGCGTTACGAACTCGTTCACTCCATCAACAGCTTCTCTTTCGGTCTGGGCATAACTCGCAATGAAGGTATCAAACTTTTGAAAGAACTGGGAATCGACATCTATGAAGAGGTTGCCAGGGAGTGGGAGGATCGCGTTCCCATTCGGGAACTCAGTCGTCGGCACGGCGTGGGACGTGATGCGATTTCGAGCTGGATCAAGCGAGCCGGGCGTAGCGTGCCCATCGGCAATAGCCGAAAGCGCTATGATGAAGACTTGATCATCGAAACCTTTCGTCAGACCGGATCGTACAACAAGGCTGCAGCCGCCGCAGACGTCGCATGGCGGACCGCAAAGAACGTAGCTGACCGTCACGGAAAGACGGAGAAAAAGCAAAAGAAGGGTGACGAGAACCGCGAAAAGCAGCCCTGAACGCGCCCCACGCCCCATCGACAAGGTTGATACAGACTCAGCGATGCCGGTTCCGCAATTGACGGTCTAGCCGAGATTCGCAACTGCATCTGACGGCAATGCGGGCGGTCCACCTGCGATTCGTTGTTGCGCGATGTAAATTTCCAGCGCAAGATGGAACAAATAATGAACGAGCATCAGGTCAAATGATGCTGGAGCTCTCAAACTACTTGCATTCTGCTGCCGCTCACCGCACCCAGGCATTACGCTTGGCCAGACGTGCTGCCGGCCGTGTCTCGGTCGATGTTGCCATTGATGACCTCGATTGTCTTGGGGAGTGCACAATAGATGCGATGCAGAGCTTTGCCGCCCTGCGTCGCAGGGGGGGGGGCACCTCATGTTCAAGATGTACGAGACCGGCCAAAGCGCGGCCGATCGGGTCGTGCCGACACTGCTTGCTGGACTTTCCGCCATAGAGCAGCAGGAGACGACGCGGCAGACGAGCGTGGCCGTCCGGAACGCGAAGGTACGCGGCGGATCCTTTGGTCGCCCTCGGGTGATGACGCCCGAACGGCAGGTCATTGCCGCCCGCATGCTGGCGCATGGCAAGCGCGGTCGAGAAGTCCTGACCGTCATTCGCGGGCTGGCAGGACCAGGCATCAGCCAGTCGGGCTACTACCTGTGGCAGAAGGCTTGGCTCGAGCGCCGCAACTGAGCGCTCCCTCGGCCCTACCGCCTCGACAGGGAGGGCGGAAAGCGGCCGTTCGCTGCATGTGCATGAGAGCCCTTGGCCATCCAAGGGCGTGGCACTCTGGAAGACGGGTTGCGACCAAAAACTAGGCGCCAAGGCCTCCGGCGTTGCGCCTCAAGGCCGGTGAGAGGCCAACTACCCACGTGCGATCTCCACCGCCCCCCTGTGAGCCCGCAAAGCGAATAGCCAGACATGTGAACACTGGCAGAGCCCCGACGGTTGTGCACGGCTACAAACCCGCAGGACAAGTATATATACAGACACCAGCGCAGCAATTCCTGCGAGGGGAACACCGATATTATGAAACTTACACGCATTGAAGTCTTCAATTTTCGCAAATTGCGGCGCGCCCGTCTGGACATGTCGGATAAGCAGACTCTGCTCGTCGGGGCCAACAACAGCGGCAAGACATCGGCCATGAAGGCGCTGCGCAAATTCCTCAAGGATCGCGGCGGTATCGACACGCGTGATGTGACAGCCTCAAACTGGACCGCGATTGAACAGATCGCGGGCGCCTGGACACAGGAGGCCGAGGCGGATCTCGGCCCGCTCCTAGCCCAGCTTCCGTTCCTCGACGTCTGGCTCCATGCGGACATGTCAGAGCTCCACCATGTCGCACATTTGATCCCCACACTTACCTGGACTGGCGGCCTGCTCGGCGTACGTCTGCGCCTTGAACCCAAGAAAGGGATCGACATCAAGGCAGGCTACCTTGCCGCGCGCCAAGGCGCCGAGGCGCTGCAGCCGGATGGCACAACGGACAACGGTTTTGCGCTTTGGCCGCGCGATTTTCGGGAGTTTCTG